>JAYROD010000048.1:0-5753 GCA_041911835.1 Fimbriimonadaceae bacterium
CCGGGCCGGCAAGCCGCCCGGCGGTCCGCTGATCCCGCGGGTCGCTGATCTGGTAGACGCCGGCTATATCAAGGTTGTCACGACCGATCTTACAAAAATAGAGATCGCAAAAAACCATGGGGCTAACGATTTCGAGGTCATCGGCGACCTGACCAGGAGACGAGTCCGCGACCTGGCTGATGAGATTCTCGCCGTTAAACTCCCGGAGATTTCTCCGGTTGAACTGCAGCAAAGACTGATCGAGAAGTATCATGCTGCGGTGGAGCAGATGTTCAGCTCGCTGCGAGCGGAGACGCTTTCGATCGATAGTGTGAAGCCGTCCGTCGTATTCGACGCATACGCGCGCAGGACCGGCCTGTTTGGCGACGACGCCAAGAAGGATCAATTTCCAGATGCCTTCATCTTCGAAGCCCTAAAAGCGACTGTCACGAAAAGCGATCCGCTGACGATCGTCTCGGACGACAAGGACTTTGCGGCGGTCATCAAGAACGCTGAGCATATCACCGGGCTGAGATCGATCGCGGATCTCTTCGCCAAGCTCGGGCTGACAATCGAAGCGGCCCCGGACGTCAACGATTTTGTGGATGACAATCGCGATGCGATCGTCGGGGTCGTTCATGAAGAACTCAATCAGTGGGGATTGCAGGTCAGCGATGTTGACGATGCAGAAATCGACGAAGCGGACGTGGAAAATGTGAACTTTCTCGACTTCAGGACATTTCGGACGATCGGCCCAGGCAAGGAGATTCTCGTCGTCGGGCGCATCGAGATGGACGTCAAAGTCTCCTACCACCATCCCGATTGGGACACCGCCACTTACGACAGCGAAGACAAGGTACTGCTGCCGCACCACACGGTGGAAGGCGAGAAGAACATAGATGTAGAAGCCAATTTTAGTATGACCCTGACCGTCGACAAGCACGGCAAGCCGACATCGGTTGCTGAGTTCTCGTTCGACGACGATGATTTCGTCTGGGTCGCGATCGGGCCAAACGACTTCGACTACAAATAGGTGTTTCGCGGCTCGTGAAATGGTTAGATTTCGCGCGGTGCGTACACGTTGTCCGGGTAGGGAAGCCTTTCGTTGACACGCCGTAGGAGCACAAGATAGCCCCGCATAGCCAGTTGGAGTTCGGCGCCATCACCCAGGGGCTTGTCTTTGAAGGCGTGAATGGTGTTGCGCCGCTCCTGCACCAGATCAACGAGGGCATTCCCGTCAGCGCCGATGAGGTCATGCTCTTTCACGAAGATCTTCAGAGGCTGGAGCGTAAGTCCGTCAGGACTGAAAGCCTTTTGCTTTTTGTGATCGAACGCATTTGCCTTCTTGAGCACGTCCAGGTCGGCTTTGTAGTCCATGTAAAACACCGACAGGAGGAGTTTTAGCGTTCCTTCGAGCAGACTGCCGAGGTTCGACTAGGCGAGAATGAGTTCTCCGTCCGACAGCGCAGTGGAGGGTTCACGTAGCCACAAACGCAATGTCTTTGACAGCGACGCCTGCCAGTCGAGGCGGCTCTTGGTCAGCAGGCCCGCGGCTTCAACAGGCGCCCAGCCGTTGCTTGCTGCCCAAAAGGTCGCCAAGCCGCTGTTCAGTTTTTCGATCCGGGAAACGACGTCCTCGATTGTCATGCGTGACTTATCCGTCGCCAAGCCGAATCGGCCAGCCGTCGATTGGCAGGCCAGAGCTTTACGATCTGACGCAGCCCTCAGGCAACTCGGGGTTCAGAGGGCACGTCGTCAATTGGGGCTTATTGCGGCGCAGCATAAGTGCCGCACGTACGGTCCGACAACCCAGCGGGAGGCGAGATTCAGTGCATCCGCGAGTTCGTGAAACTAGAATGTTCGCGTGATAATCGATTCGATCTATCCCACCGTAGCTACGGACGATTTTGCGCGTCGCTTCTCGCAGCGCGGCGGAAATCTCATGTGGCTGCTCGGGGCTGGCGCTTCGGCGGCCGCCGGCATTCCGACGGCGTGGGACATGATTTGGGAATTCAAGCAGCAACTTTACGTCAGCCAGCGCCGCGTTTCTCCGAAACAGGTCGCCGACCTCGCCAATCCGGCCGTCCGACGTGAACTGCAATCGTTCATCAACGACCTTGGCAGCTTACCCGCGCTCGGTTCGCCCGACGAGTACGCGGCGCTCTTCGAGTCCGTCTATCCAAGCGAGGCAGACCGTCGCACGTACATCGCTGCAAAGATCAGCGGCGCGAAGCCCTCCTACGGGCACATTGCGTTGGCGACACTGATGAAAGGTGCGCGTTGTCGTTTAGTCTGGACCAGCAACTTCGACCCTCTAGTCGCCGACGGCTGCGCGAAGGTTTATGGCGGGACCGGCCAGTTGACCACTGTGGCGATAGAGACCGGCAGTCTCGGACGGAACGCCATCGACGAAGGGCGCTGGCCCGTCGAGGTCAAGCTTCATGGCGACTTCCGATCGCGCCGGCTCAAGAATACCGGAGATGAGCTGCGCGAACAGGATGCGAAACTCAGAACCCTGCTGATCGATAGCTGCAGCCGGTGGGGACTTGTCGTGGCCGGCTACAGCGGTCGCGATGAGTCGGTCATGGACACGCTCGAAGCGGCGCTAGAACGTGATGCCTCCTTTCCCGCCGGTCTCTTCTGGCTCCATCGCGGCGAGGATCCGCCCTTGCTGCGCGTCCAACGGCTTCTTGCCGCCGCCGCACGTAAGGAAATCGACTGCGGTCTCGTGCCGATAGAGAACTTCGATGAAACGTTGCGCGATCTTATGCGGCTCGTGCCGGACCTAGACACGACAGTGTTGGATGAGATCGCAACCGAACGGCGGGTTTGGTCCCCAGCCCCGCGCCCGACCGGGAATCGGGGCTACCCGGTCGTCCGTCTCAACGCGCTCGAACTGACAGGGATGCCGAGCGTGTGCCGCCGCGCCGTCTGCGACGCCGGCGGCGTGGCGGAAATCAAGTCGGCAATCGAAGCGTCGGGCCTGCCGGTCATTGGCACCCGTTCGAAAGCAGGCGTGCTGGCCTTCGGTGCTGACGCCGATATCAGAGCAGTCCTTTCCGCATATGAGATCGAAAGCTTCGATCTGCATTCAATTGAAACCCGGCGGCTGCGTTACGATAGTCACGAACGGGGCCTTCTCCGCGAAGCACTGACCCGAGCTCTCACCCGCGAACATCGGATGATCGCTGCCCGTCGCAGAGGCGCCGACCTGTTGACGCCGACCTCCGTTGATGACGAAAAATGGGCGCCGCTGAGGAAGCTGACCGGAAGTCTAGGTGGATTGGTGCCGAAGCAACCCGAACTAAAATGGAAAGAAGGCGTGGGGATCAGGCTGGATTGGGTGGATGAGCGGCTTTGGCTTCTGCTCGAGCCGCGCACCGTATTCGAAGGACTTACAAGGGAGAACAGGGCCGCCGCCACCGATTTCGCGCGCGAACGGATTGTGAGACGCTACAATCCTGCGCTCAATGCCTTGCTCGAGTTTTGGTCGATGCTGTTCGCGTCCCCGCAGCGCGACCTTCCGGCGCTTGGAATCAGCACTGGTGTGAATGCGGCCTTCAGGCTGGGCGATGTCACAGCTTTCTCGGGGAGAGCCCGAGCATGAGCAGCGAGATATCGCCTCATTTGTTTTTTCCCGAAGCCAAGCTCGCGTTTCATCCAGACCGCGCGTCGGACGTGGATCTCCATCCTTTGCGTGGACTGCTGCGGTTCGGGCCCTATTCATCCGGTCTTGTTCCGGATCCCATCCGGATCGCGACGATCGCACCGGCACGGCAGGGAAACCGACTCTACGGCTTCATGAAGGAACTGGCGTTCCAGTACAAGCCGACGGAGCGCAAGGACTACCTGCCTCCCTGGCCCGGTTTCCGCAAAGCGTTCAATCTCGACATGCGGGGCGCGGTCAAGGATTGCCATATAGAGCTGGACGACCGGCTCGATGGCGAAATGAAGGACTCAGTCACCCCCCATGTCGTGCTGGCGGACCGCTTGCTTCGCGCGATCCGATCGTTGGAGGCTCGCCGCGACGCGTTCGACATTGTCTTCATCTACATCCCGCAAAGCTGGGCAGCCGGGTTCACGGGAGCAGACGGCGACGACTTCGATCTCCATGACCACCTGAAGGCCGCTACCGCAGCGCGACGCATTCCAATCCAACTCGTCCGTGAAGACCGCGCGCTCGCCTATCCGGACCGTGCGAGCGTCATGTGGCGGATCGGCCTAGCGATTTACGCGAAGGCTGGCGGCATTCCCTGGAAACTCGCAGATTCGGATCCTGAGGCCGCCTACATCGGTCTCTCTTATGCGCTGCGTCCGACCGAGTCAGACCGGCCACGCTTTGTCACCTGCTGTAGCCAAGTGTTCGATGCGGAAGGGGCGGGTCTTGAGTTCGTCGCCTACGATGCCCATGAAATCGATGTCCAGCGGGACAATCCGTTCATGTCCCGGACGGAGATGTTCCGCGTGATGGGCCGATCGCTAGATCTCTACCGACGTCGGCACTCGGGTCGCTCTCCCCGGAGAGTGACGGTACACAAGACGACAGAATTCAAGAAGGACGAGATCGACGGCTGCATGGAAGCGCTGCATCTGTGCGAAGCGGTCGATCTCGTGCAGGTCGTGGAGGACGTCGGCTGGAGAGGTGTTCGCATCGATCGCGACCGCCAAAGCGGCAAAGGGAAGCCAACGGGTTATCCGGTCGATCGTGGTACCCTGATCCCGCTCGGAGACCGCGAGTGTCTGCTGTGGATGCATGGCGATGTAAAAGGCGTCGCGGAGCGCTCGTATTACCAAGGCGGCCGCAGCACGCCTCGTCCGATTCGACTGGTCCGTCATGCAGGGCACGGCTCGTGGAACGAAACCGCCCGGTCAGCTCTCGCGCTCGCGAAGATGGATTGGAACAACGACGCACTGTACGACATGCTGCCGGTGACCATGGCATACGCAAAAACGCTCGCGCGCGTTGTCAAACGAATGGACGGATTGGGCTCCGCTCCCTATCAATTTCGTTTCTTCATGTGACGTCGACTGGCCAACCGCGAGCCAGAATAATGATCCGAGTCAATTAGTTCCCGATATACAACAAGTGGATATTTCTGTGACAACATCTCTTGACGGAGAAATTCGCGACGGTCGCCATCATATGCAGGTCCGCGTCTATTTCGAAGATACGGACGCCGGCCAGATTGTTTATCACGCCAATTTCTTGCGCTTCATGGAACGGGGAAGAACGAATTACCTGCGTCTGCTCGGGACCAATCAGCGGGAGCTACTCAAAGAAGCGCACGACGATGCGCCAAGCTTCGCCTTCGTTGTCCGTTCAATGACAATCGATTTCCTAAAACCAGCGGCCTTGGACGACTTGCTTGATGTCATCACAATCCCCGCAGAGGTCAAGGGCGCATCGATTACCCTGCTGCAGGAATGTCGACGCGGAGACGATCTTTTGGTCGCGGCCCGCGTGCGGGTAGCATTTATCTCAGGCGGAAGGGCGCAACGGATCCCGAAGGCGCTACGGCTCGCTATGGAAGGAGCGTAGAGAATCTACGCTTGTTCACGCTATAGCCCTCCAGCGCCCCAATGGAATCAAGCCGCTGTGTTGCGATGTTGGCAAGCCAGAGTTCTCGGCCGCCTCATAGTAGATATCGATGTTCTTGCGCAGACGGTCGTTGGGCTCGACGATCATCACGCCGTTCACCCCCTTCTCGGCCGCCCACTTGATCGAGCGCGAGCTGGTCACCGGCTCCCAGAGCTGCGGATGCGGCTTCTGCACC
>JAYROD010000049.1:0-5288 GCA_041911835.1 Fimbriimonadaceae bacterium
AAACCGGTTCCAAGAGATGAAGATCTTCTTGTGAGACCTGGCGGACAGGGAGCTTCACCTCCAATTTCGGGAGCCGGTCACCTGGGCAGCTGATTTTATAGCGCTTGCCGAGGATTTCATAGCCGAACTGACGGTAGTAGCTCGCCCGGTAAGGATACAGAAGCGCCGCATCGAATCCCAACTGGCGGAGCCTGGGCAGGGAGTCGATCATCATCTGCTTGCCAATGCCTTGGTGTCGATGTTCCGGAAGCACTCCGACCGCCGCGACGCCGGCGACCTTTAGGTCCACACCTCCGCGCGCAACCGGCATATCTTGGACGAGATAGGCCGCGACGATCTTGCCGTTCTCTTCGGCGACAAAGGCCGATTCATCGGGATCGAGGAACTCGTCAGCAGCTTCTTCGAGCATCGAGACGCCTTGGCGAAAAACGATGCTCCAGATGTGAGCGGTTTGCTGCAGATCGGATTCGAGGTTGAACTCGCGAAAAGTCAAGGACATTCGTTGCGAGGTTACCGCGCGATGACGGCGGCGTCGGTGAAGTGGGGCTTCGGTTCGACTGAAAACCCTTTCTCTTTCATCCAGTCGTCGCTCAAGAACTTGCTGAGATAGTTCCGGCTCGAATCACTCAGCACGACGACCATTCGCTCGCCACCCTTGCAGCGCTTCGCGATTTGCAGCGCGGCCCAGACGGTCGAGCCGCACGAGCCGCCCACCAGCATGCCTTCGTGCCGAATGAGGAGTCGAGCCACGTCGAACGATGGGCCATCCTCCGTCTTTACGTACTCGTCGATGAGGCTGTTATCGAGCACATCAGGAAAGAAGTCGTAGCCGATTCCTTCGACAAGATATGGCTTGATTTCCGTTCCTCCGCCGAGGATAGAGCCTACGGGGTCTACGCCAATGATCCTGCAGCCAGGGATCTCTTCTTTGATTCGTCTGGCGCAGCCGGTGATCGTCCCACCCGTACCGACGCTGCACACAAAGTAGTCGAGCTTGCCTTCACACTGTTCGACGATCTCTTTGCCCGTCCCGTAATAGTGCGCGTCGGGATTCGCCGGGTTGGAGTATTGGTCGAGGATGTGCGAATTTGGAATGCTTTCATGAAGCGCCTTTGCAACGCCGAAAAGGGAGTCCGGATCGTCGTGCGCGGCCTCAGTTCTCGTTCGTACGATCTGTGCTCCGAGGTTTTCCAGCACGACCTGCTTCTCCATGCTCATCTTCATGGGCATGACGATGATGAGCTTGTATCCCCGAACTGCGGCGGCCATCGCGAGGCCGATTCCCGTATTGCCGCTGGTGGGCTCGATGAGGGTGTCTCCGGGCTTGATCC
This sequence comes from Fimbriimonadaceae bacterium, assembly GCA_041911835.1. Taxonomy (GTDB): domain Bacteria; phylum Armatimonadota; class Fimbriimonadia; order Fimbriimonadales; family Fimbriimonadaceae; genus JAYROD01. The sequence continues at coordinate 1,332 of JAYROD010000049.1, forward strand.
TTCCCTGCTTTTCGGCTTCGAGTACCATCCGAGCGCCGATTCTGTCCTTGACCGAGCCACCAGGATTGAGAAATTCGCATTTGGCGAGAATCTCCACCGGAAGTTCGGCGCCGATGTGGTTGAGCCTAATCATCGGAGTGTTACCGATGGCGTCGAGGATCGAATCTTTGATGGGAGACATCTGTGGCTAGGATACCTTTGGGGCTCCTATATCGGCAGCCGATGAGATTCCTTCGTCGTCGCCATGACGAAGCAGCTATGGATCTTCCCCACGCCCTTGATCCTGCTGAGATGCTCGCGAATCAGCGCCTCATAGGCCCGCATGTCGGAGACCACAACCCGAAGCATGAAGTCGAATTCCCCGCTGACGTGGTGGCACTCCATGACCTCAGGAATCTTCGCCACCTCCGCGCGAAACTGCTCGATCGCCCGCTCTTGGTGTAGGGCGAGACTTATCTGGGCGAAGACGGTCAGTCCGAACCCCAGTTTCTCTGCATCCAGTACCGTCGAATAGCCCTGAATGACCCCCATCTCCTCGAGCTTTCGAACGCGCTGCAGAACGCTTGGTGGCGAGAGTTGGACGCTTCGCGCCAGGTCGGCGTTGCTCATCCTGCCATCTTCCTGAAGCAGCCTCAGAAGCTCGTAATCCACTTCGTCCAGTCGTTCGCGCATGTGATCCTGAGTATACAGGCTCGTCCCTGCCATACTTTCCGTTATGAGCGCAGTAGCCGAGATGCCCATTTGGGATTTGCAGGTCATTTTTCCCGGCGTCGATTCCAACGAATTCGCCGTGGAGTTCGCTGAAATCGCCAATCAGATCGGGCTGATGGAAGGGATGTTCGACCGCAATATCGATAAAGGGAGCGACCCAATTCCATTCTCCGTGGACCTTCAGCGGAGGTTCGAGGAACTCACAAATGCGCTCAACGATCTCCAAGAGCGAATTCGATTGGTCGGCGCCTACCTTGGCTGCCTGGTCGCAGCAAACACTCGCGATACCGCCGCCCAGGCCAAACAAAGCGAACTCCAGATTCAACTCGTACGCATGGGCAAGCTCAACACACGCTACACGGCATGGATTGGACGGATGCCGATCGACGAACTGACTGAGAACTCAATAGTTGCTAAAGCTCACGCTTATGCGTTACGAAAGGCGAAGATCGCGAGCGAACATCTCATGTCAGCGGCAGAAGAGAATCTCGCGGCGGAACTGCGTCCGACCGGCAGCACGGCGTGGGGAAAATTGCATGGCAATATGACCTCACAGCTAGAGGTCGAGGTGGAGATCGAAGGCGCCAAGAAGTCGATGCCGATGAGTGCTGTTCGGAATCTCGCCTACGATCCCGACCGAATGGTCCGCATGCGCGCATACGAGGCGGAATTGGCCGCCTGGAAGAAGGTGGAAGTTCCGCTCGCCGCGGCCCTGAACAGCATCAAAGGCGAGGTCGGCACGCTGACGCGTCTTAGAAAATGGGACTCTCCGATCGGGCCCGCTCTTTTTGATTCGAATATCGACAAAGAGACGCTCGATGCCATGCTCGAAGCCGTTCGGAAAGCGTTCCCATCCGTCCGAACGTACATGCGGGCGAAGGCGGGGTATCTCGCCCACTCCGCTCCGACAGGGCTCGCGTGGTTCGATCAATTCGCGCCCGTTGGAAAAGAGAATAAACAATGGTCATACGCGGAAGCTAAGGATTTCGTCAAGGCGCAGTTTTATTCATTTTCTGACAAGATGGGTGATTTTGCCGACCGAGCTTTCCGAGAGGAGTGGGTCGATGCTCCGCCACGAGCCGGCAAAGTGGATGGCGCCTTCTGTATGGGCATTCGCAAGGACGAATCGCGCATCTTGATGAACTACAAGCCATCCTTTGGATCAGTGCGTACATTGGCGCACGAATTAGGGCATGGCTATCACAATCTTTGCCTCAACGGTCGGACACCGATGCAGCGGCAAACGCCGATGACCGTCGCAGAAACGGCCAGCATTTTCTGTGAGACTGTCGTCAATCGTGCAGGTATGCAGATCGCCGAGCCGGACGAGCAGTTGGCGATGCTCGAGGGGTCGCTCCAAGGTTTCAACCAGATCGTCGTCGACGTCATCGGACGCATGTTTTTCGAACGGTCCGTCTTCGAAGACCGCACCCGGCGTGAACTATCCGCCCAAGAGCTCTGCGAGCTGATGCTCGAAGCGCAGAACGAGAGCTATGGCGATGGGCTAGATCCCGACCTGCGCCATCCCTATATGTGGGCAGTGAAGCCGCACTATTACGGCGGACGGTCGTTCTACAATTTCCCATACACTTTCGGACTGCTCTTCAGCCTCGGGCTCTATGCGAAATTCGAGCAAGACGCATCAGGATTCCACGCGGCCTATGATGAGCTCCTATCTTCAACTGGCCTGCATGACGCGGCGACGCTTGCGGATCGATTTGGAATCAACGTACGCGAAGAAGACTTTTGGGCAAGCAGCCTCGGGGTCATCCAAAAGGATATCGACAGGTTCCTGTCCGTTATTCAATAGCCGCACCAAAAAGATTGCCCCGACCGGTGTGAGATCGGGGCAGAGAGGAATTGAATTGGGTTGGAAATTAGGCCCGACGTTTGCGCAAAATGAGCAGAAACGCGGGACATAGCGCCATCCAAACGGCTGGCTCCGGTACTGGGTTCATCACAAATTGGTACCCAGGAGAAAGCTCTGTTGGACCCTGATAGACGAAACTGGTGCCGACGGGCAAGAACGGAAAGAAGCTCGAATTGCCCGAAAGCTGCGCAGGTGTGTTCGACGACGTAAATCGGAAGCCGTTAAGGGAGCTCCCAGCTGCTAAAGGGGATGCAGTCGTGTACTCCACGCTATACCCGTCCCCAGGCAAACCGCCCTGCACCGAGCCGGCCCACCCTGCCGGAGCGAGGATGTTCGTCGGAATGGCCGACATGAAGTCGTATCCCGGAATCCAGGAATACCAGAGCACATCGATCGGCGTCGTCCCGTCATTGAAGAGGGAAATATTGTAGTCGTAGAGCCCGCCGTTCGGCGTCCAATTGATGAATCCCGAGGCGTGAATCTGCGACATAGCCGGAACGGCAAATGCTGCACCAAATGCGGCGAAGAGCAGTCGTCTCACAGTCCATTCTCCTTCATAAGTACCACTTCAACCGATCTGTCGCGATGCGACTTGGACGGAGTTGGGCGCGCAGCTAGACTTCTGAAGAATTTTCTTGTGACGAATTCAAATCCTTCCGAGTTTTCGATCAGGCGAAGGAAATTCTTGCCTGATCCCACATTCCAAACTCAGTAAGCTGGCTTTCGCAGAAGAGCACAATTCCTTCGACACCGGTGGATTCGATCCGTTCGATCGCTCTTCGGAGCTTCTCTGGCGGATAAGGCCCATCGGGCTCTTCCTTGAAAAGGAAATTGACCGCGATTCCAATCCAGAGCGCGGCGCTCGCCTCCGACCATTGCTTCTGCTTGTAGATCGTTTCTTCGAGCAGGTCGAGGTATTGCTCAAATGTGCCGGGAAAATGGTCGCGGTAATCCATAGGGATACATACGTCCATCCATTGAGCGAACTCCCTCCAGTCTTGACCAATGAACCTTCCACTGTGAATTGGGTTCTTGAATATGGCGCCACTGAGCCCGACTTTTGGATTTGCCTTCTCGACTGCATCATGAGATAACTTGGCGAATGCGTTGATCTGCTCGATGCGATACCGATAGAAGAAATAATCGAGATCGTTGCGCTTGGCGGGACCGGGGTTGCTATCGTAACGATCCTGAATGCCCAGGCGGAGGGTTAAGCCCATGCTTGGATCAATCAGAATCTCGTAGCCGGCACGCGAACGCAGACGATACTGGCCCAGGGCACCCAGGTCGGGATAGAAGTCTACCGTCGCAAGGATCCGTTGTCGTTCGGTGAAGCGATGCTCAAAGTCGCCACCAACCAGACCTTCAGGCACCCA
>JAYROD010000050.1:0-9226 GCA_041911835.1 Fimbriimonadaceae bacterium
CGTGCCGAAGCCGATCCCCGTCGGCGGCGGCAGGAAGCGCGGCCACCCCGGCGGCCGGTCGCCGGCCATGCCGAAGGTCACGGGCATGTCGATGAAGACCTCGTGGCCGCGCGTGCCGTCGTGGAAGCCCCAGGTCTTGTCCTGGTCCCAGGGGTACATCGTCCACTTGCCGGAGCCCTTGACGTCGTGGTAGGTGAAGTAGTTGTTGAAGTAGCCGTCCCAGTGCGACAGCAGCATGTTGACGGCGAAGTAGTTGATCGGCTGGGAGCGCAATCGCTGTGGGAACTTGACCGGCCCGTCGACTGCTGCGACGATCTTGTTGCCGCTCGCATAGAGCGATACCGGGTATTCGTTGAGCGGCTCAACCTTGAGCTGCGGATTCTTTAGTGCGTCCGTGATCTGCTGCTCGATGAATTTCTTCGAGATAGGGCCAATCACGACCTTTTGAGTCACTGGCTGGGGTGGAGGAGGCGTGGGCTTGCCTCTCTCGACCGGAGGCGTCGGAGGCGTCTGGGTAACGTTCAGTTCCTTGATGATGAGCGGATCGTCTTTGGAGCCGTAGGCCGTGGCGAAGTCCACGTATTGGGATTCGCCTTGCTTCGGTGGATTGTTCGGGTCCATCGGCTTCGGCGCCCCGAGCTTCATGATCGGATTGTTCGGATCGCTCGTGTCGACTTTCGTGTAGCCGGAGAATCCCTTGATTTCAGGAAGGTCGCTCATGTCTTGAGTGGCCAACTGCTGAACATATTGGGTCATCTCAGGCTTGTCGAGTTCCATCTCCTTGATCGCCGGATCGTCCTGAAGGTCTTTCGAAGTGACCTGATCGACAGTGATCTTCTTGGAATCTGCGATGCGCTTGGCGACGGCCTGAACCTTCGCCGCTTCGTCCCGAGCGAACTGATCGAGCGGAATGAGTTGGTTGGTGGAGATTTTCCCAGTGAAGTCCATCATGTACCAGGCGAGACCTGCCGTGAGAACCGCGGCAACGATTGCCGATGAGAAGAATCCCTTCCGAATCCGCATAAGCGGATCCGAGTCGATGTCGTCGCTTCCTTTCATCGTGAAGATGCCGACGATCGAAGCGAGAATCCCGACGCCGCGCGCCATGAGCGCAAACAGGATCAGCTGCATCCAAGTCTTCTGGTCGAAGATCGCAGCGGTCGCCGCGCCAAGCACGATGGCTGCAACCAACGTGACTTCGTAAGATTCAAATACGTCCGCAGCCATACCGGCGCAGTCGCCGACGTTGTCACCGACGTTGTCGGCGATCGTAGCTGGGTTTCGAGGGTCGTCTTCTGGGATTCCGGCCTCGACCTTTCCAACGAGGTCCGCTCCAACGTCCGCGGCCTTCGTGAAGATGCCGCCGCCAACACGCATAAAGAGCGCGGCGAGAGAGCCGCCGAAGCCGAAGCCGATCAGCAGGATCATCGCGTTGTTGCCGCCGAGCAGGAAGATCACAGTCGCGCCGATCAAGCCCATGCCGACCGTGAACAGCCCAGCGACGCCGCCACTCTGAAAAGCGGTTTCAAGTGAAAGCTTATAGCTGGAAAGCGCGGCGTGCGCGGTTCGCATATTGCCGTTGACCGCCATCAGCATGCCGGCATAACCAGCGATATACGAAGCGGCCACACCAGCGACGAACGACAGTGCCATAAACCCAGCCATCCCGTAGCCGTATCGGCCTCCGTAGAGGACGAACAAGCCGCCTGCAAGCAGCACCACGAAGATCGCCATTGTGCGAACTTGTTGCCGAAGGTACGCAAGCGCGCCATCCATGATGGCCTTGCCCACTTCCTGCATCTTGTCGCTGCCAGCCGATCGCTTCAGGACCGTCGTCCGCAGAACAAGCGCGGCAACGATCGCCAAAAGGCCAAAGCCCAACGAGAAGTAGAGGTACATCTGGTCGTTGCCGGTGAACTTCAGCTCAACGACCTCGCCAGAGGCAAGAGCCAATCTCGGCAGGAATGCAAGCAGGGAAACGGCCAAAATCGCGACTGCGCGCAATGAGGCCAGGTTCATCACGCCACGCATCGCTTGAACCATCCTAGACATAAGCAAAATCGAACCCCCAGAAAGGACTGCGCGCCAACGTAGGGAGCATCCTCGTCGCCCCCACCATTGACGCATCTGGGGCGTAGGATACCTGATCAGGGCGCCTTGCGGCGAATCTGGAGGACCCTCAGTTCTTCTCGAAGATGACGACGGGAATGGCTCTTTGCGGTGGCAGCTTGTGGGCGTTGCCGACATTGCTCAATGCCAACTTATCCATGACATCAGGCGCCACCGCATAGTAGGACATCTGTGGCATCGTCATTCGGTGCGGAAGCTTGATCGGGCCTTCGACCGCCACAACCACATAGCCTCGAGAATTCGAATAGAGCGCTGCGGGAATCGTGCCGACGATCTCGACCTTCACGCCTTGTGAACGTACCTGTTCAACCTGTCGGTCCGCTTCCGCCTTATCGATGGGACCGAAGGAGATCGACCGCACTGTCGGCTGCGAGGTTTGGGTCGGCTTACCGTGGGAATCTGGTTGGGTCGTTCCTGGGCTCGTGACCTTCAATTCATAGACCAGGATCGGCTGGTCCTTATAGGCGTCCTTGAAGCTGCGAAACTTTCGGCTTTCCGGTGAATTCGTGACCGTGCTCTGGTTCGGTGCAACCGCATAGTTCAGGACCGGATTCTTGGCGTCGTTGAAATCGATTTTCGTATAGCCGTCGAAATTAGCGCCCGTCGACATGAACTCAGGATCCATGCCGAGGTCAGTCTCCACGGTGTTCTTGTGCTCGGGGTCTCCGAGGCCAAGATCCTTCACGGCCGAATCCGTCTGGACGTCCTCAGCCTTCACTTCCCACGGATTGATCCCTTTCTGCTTGGCTATTCTGGCGGCAGCCTCTTGAACCGTCTGGACTTCGGCTCGACTATAGGCTTCGAGCGGCACCAATTTGCCGCCTTGAACCTTGCCACCCGAACTTGTGACGACGGTCTCTCCGCTCTTGCAGCCCGCCACAGTGAGCAAAGTCGTAAAGGCAACCGCGAATATCCATGACGACTGTCGAGGGATCTGAATCAAGCCATGACTCCTTTTCGCAGACATGGATCGAACCAGCCGCGAACCTCCAACAGTATGTCCCTAATCCAATGCTCCAGACACGATAGCTATTGGAGCGCCTTGAACTCCGCAACTCCGTCGTGTAGGGTCAACTGTGCGCTCAACATCTCCGCTTTCTTCCGCGGAATGCCTGTCAACAACGTCACAGGGAGCGATGCCAGCATGTCCTTGACCTGATTGCGATTGAGCGCAAGCATATGCTGGAGGCACTGGATGAGCTCCTCGGTCTTATGCCCTTGGCCGGTCAATACGAGTTCATATAGCTTGTCATCATCGTGATGCGCGTAATGGGCGAAGATCTTCTCCGCTCCTCCACGTCCTTCGTTGGCGATCGGGATTTCCCGATCACATTCTTCGCAGATCAAGCCGATGGACTTCGGGCTGTAGTAATTCAAGTGGTTGCAGAAGCCGCACCGAACTTGATAGACGGGCAGCATTTTGCCGTCTTCGACAGGGATCAGTCGATGGCACGATGTGCAGGAGAAGTCTCTCTCAGGCTGTGCCGTGAGTGTGTTCTTGGCTGAGCAATAGGGACAGACCAGCGTGACACTGGGGACTTTTCGAACTTGCATCGCGCAGTAAATCGCGTAAATCACAGCCGCGAGGCCACCCAGAGTTAGGATATAGCCGACGTAAAGGAGCAGCCCGTGATAGTAGATCATCAGCGCGCCGAGCGCGATGGCGACGACTCCGGATATGCCATAAGTGAGCGCTTTTTCGGAGTGACCTTCGATAATGTCTGAGCTGCGGGTCGGTTTTGACATGCAAGACCTCCTTAGACGAGCCTTCTTCGCCTTAGTATAGTGGCGAACGGGCCTACATGCAAGCCATCAGAAGCCGTTTGTCGAAGGAGGCGGCGCTTGAGGTTGCGCCGAGGGTGTTGTTTGGCTCGACGCATTCTCTCTCGAAGGCGCATCGTGGACGCTGTGATCGGTCGCCGGAATGAGCAGGACGGGGCCAGGTTCCTGCTCGAACGGCGTGAATCCGAAGGTCTTACCCATATCTCGCAGAATGTCCATTCCGCTCATGTTCGCGTATTCGATGGAGACCTGGATATCCGGCATTCCCGGTGCGTACTCAACTTTGAGCCTGCTGAGCCGGACGACGCTTGAGATCGCCTGAAGCAAGCTGACCCCTTCCAATTTCAAGGAGATGGGCTGTGCATAGACAGGGATCTCTTGCTTGGTAGTGGGTTCGCCAGGCGGAGGTTCGGACGGGACGTTTGGAATCGACTTTGACTGCGGTTCAAATGAACCGACGCTGGGATTACTCGATGGCGGTGCAGCAACCGACGAAACCGTGGGGGCGGGATTGCGCTCTGGGTTCCAGCGCTTGATCGCCACATAGGATCCAAATGCGGCACCGAATAGAACCACGCTGCACGCAGAGACGGCGACCCAGCGTTGAACGGACGGGCGAGGCTCGGGCCTGAGCTCGAACGCAGGGATCTGCGGTTCCGAAGTTTGAGACGGCCGGGAGCCTTTCAGTCCGCGCACCAATTGAAGTCGGTGGCCAAGTTCGTTTCGGTATTCGGGATAGCGCTTGCCGAACGTCTCTAGGGCGCTCGGATCGTCCTGTTCCGCAACGAGCCACATGAGTTCATCCATCGAGGGGGGAATCGGGTTCATCGTGTGTTCTCCTCGAAGTGGTGTCGGAATCGCTCTCTAGCCCGGAAAAGCCGTGTCTTGGCGGCGTTGACGCTGCATCCGATGCTTTCGGCGATCTCCTGCAGGCTGAGCTCTTCCCAATAGAACAAGGTGAGAAGCGCCCGATCTTGAGGCTGAAGCTTGCCCATCGCCGAGGCGATCTGTGGGTCCGAGTCCGCCGGCAGGTCGCTCGAGTCGTCTTGGTGCGCGATCGCCTCGTCGAGCGGAACCCATTTCGCCCGATGTTTGCCACTTCGGGCATGCTGGATGCTCCGGTTGACGGCGATGCGGAAGAGCCAAGTGCTGAACCGAGATCGTCGGTCGAAGCGGCCCAGGTGTCGAAAAACAAGGGTGAAAATCTCTTGAACGGCGTCCGCTGCCTCTTCGGCATCGATCAAAATGCCTCTGGCGATCGCGAAAACCTTCTCGTAATACCGCTCATAGAGCGTCGAAAATGCCGTTTGGTCCCCGCCCAAGAAGCGTTCGACAAGAATGAGATCTTCGTCGTAATTCGCTGCTCCGGCCGATCCTAAATAGACGGACACCACTATCTCCAATCGACGCTGCTCAGCGCCTCGACGTTACTCATGTGGAGGCGGTGGCTTTTGCTTACCGCCGAAATTGCCGGGCTGATAATTCTTGAACGACTCACGCTGCTTCTCGATTTGTTCTTTGAGCTTCTTCTGAAAGTCCTCGGGCATCTGGTCCAGGGGTTTCGGTTCGCCCTTCGTGATGACGGCCTGATCGCTGAGCTGGACCGAAGTCCGGAGTCGGCTGCCCAGCCAAACCGTCATCGTATAGTCTTCAGACGTTCCAAGAAGAAACCGGTCATAGGCTGGCTGCTGGGTCGCCCAAGGAAAGAGGTCGGGTCGCTCGCGGGTGGCGAGGTCCCAGGCCAAGTTGCTCAATTCCCGAGGCGATCCATATCCAGGCTGGCCCTGTGCGTAAGCGAATATCACATCCCGGGATCGGTTGGACATCGTCAGATAGCCGTCCCTCGGCAACCCGGTGGGGAGCGATTCAGTGGGTTCGAGAAGAAGCGTGTGGCCATTCGGACCGTACATGTTCGGACTTTCGGCTTCCTCTCCGTTGCTGTCAATTACCGTCAACCCGGAACTCACCCCAAAGGCGTCCTTCGATCCATACACGATGCGGTCGAGGATTCGAGCCTGTTCGGCCGTCATATTGCCGATGCTGATACGTCCATCGGGAGCCGCTAACGCCTGCCTTTGCTGGGCGCTCAGAGATCCGAATAGCTGAAGCCAAAGACGCTGCTTCATGCTGCCGTCCATCACTCGGGCTTCTTCCGGCGACAAGATCATCGAAAGCACGGTGCCCAAGTCGAGCATCCCCGTATTGCGCTGGGAGAGCGCGTAATGGGCGCGATTTTCCAAGGTCACACGTCCGTCGTGATCGGCCGCCATCAGATAGTCGCTGACCGATTGGCGATTGGCCCGCTGCTCCCTAGTTGTCGCTGGTCGGTTAGGAACTATATCAAACCAACCGTCTTTCTCGATGAAATCCGCCGCTCGGAACGCGCGCAAGGCGGCCAGCGCACCGTCGACAGTTTGGATCTGCAGCTCCGGTTGTCCGACCAGAACGATCGAAGCGATAAAGAAAATATCCGGGATCGAGGCGACGACATTGAGATTCTTGCCGTCGCAGATGCTCAGGACGATATCAGACATGGACGTCGAGAGGGGCTCATACCGCTCGGGATGAAGGATCCGCTTCTTCCACTCGTCGGAAATTTCGATTCGAGTAGCCGTACCCTGTCTCCCGAACATCTTCCCAAAATAGCCGCCGAGTTCACGGGTCTCTGCCGAGAGTTCGAGCTTCGGGCTTTGGCTATTCTTGTCCGCTTCTCGCGCCTGACGTTCGATGTCTCCGGCGTCCGCGATCGAGATCGAATCATTTGCGGTGAACAGGATTTTGCCCTGCGCGTCCGCAACGATCAGCGCACAACCGATGCCTCCACCAAGCCCATCCTCAGAGGACTGAACGGCGAGAAGCACTTTGGCGGGTGGGTTTTCGAACGGCTTGTCGAATTTATGAGGATCTTGATCGCTATAGAACTCTGGACGGGTGTCGTCTGCCGGCATTCGCGATGCAGCCGCGTTCCAGGTGGCAGCCTCCTTCTGTAGTTCTGATAGAACGGACGCCGCCTGAATCGGCAGCGCAATCTGCTTCGGCGTTGGTGCAGAAGAGTACACGATTCGATCACCGTCCTTGAGCGCCGCGACCGCTCTCGGATCCAGGGCTTGGACGATGCGCTGCAGGCACCGGAAACCTGGCGACAAATGATCGATCGACTGAATCTGCTCCCAAGCCGCTCGGTCAAAACTGCCGTCCTGATTGTGTTTTTCAAGCTGCGCTTTCTGCTTCAGCACCTTCTCGACATCGTCGGCGCTCATGGGTGGCGCCACCTTGAATTTGTCGACGAGCGCCTTGCGGACGGCGGCTGTCCGGATCTCCAGTTCCGTCTTGTTTTCAGCCGCCATTCGGGAGGATGAGCGCACGAGGTAGGTCTTGCCGCCCTCTTGGGTCCATTCTCCAGCAGAAGCGAGGGCTATTTTGTCCAACAAATCCTTCAAAGGCACATCCTGAACTCGGATGATCAGAATCTCGTTGTTCAGGTTGGCTGCAGCTCCGAGTGGTACGCCCGTTTGTTTGCCCAACTCTTCCAGAAGAATATGCACGGGCGCAGCGGTGTGCCGGTAGGTCACCTTTTGACTTAGATCGCCCTGAGCCCAAGCGACAGTGGCGAGCATAACACCGATCACTCCAAGAAACGGCATTCTCATGGATGTCTCCTCGTGTCCATGACTATAGACCAATGGCAAGGTCAATTCGTTTGGGAAACTATCGGAACGGCTGTCCGCCGAGCGAAGTCATCGGGTAGACGGATGAGGACGTAAGCGCTGAGACCGAGGAGCGCCACGCTGAGTGCGATCCAGCCGAGGCGACGGAATCTGCCAAACAAAGCGGTAGCGCCGGTTCCGGCGACGGTGGCGATGGATGCGATTGCAGGGTAGAGGTATCGGGCTTGGGCTTGGAAATACGTCATGTTGAACTGCACGAAAAGAAGCAGTACGACGACGAACAGGCTCCATGCCGTCCAAATGAACGCGGTTCGCTTCAGATCTGGGGTTTCCGGCGCTTTCTCCTTGCTCTTCTGGATCGCCCATCCTAAGAGCAGCAACACGAATCCAAACCAGACGAGGCGGTACAGCGTGTCCGGCAAAAAGATGTCCATGTATCCGAACGTTCCGACGAAGCTTCGCATCGTCCACCAGCCCACCCAGTTGGTCCAATAGCCGAAGGCGCCGAAGGCTTCGACGAATGAAGATGCCTGAGCGGAACCTGTGAACGCTTGCTTGAATGCTCCCATGGCGAACGGATCTCCGTAGAGACTCTGGTTCCTCATCCACCAGGGGAGGACCATCACGATCGGAACGACCATCGATAGCCAGGAGTACTTGATCTCCGTCAAAGCTTTCTTGGAGAACACGATAGCGACGAGCACCATTGGCAGGAGTGCGAGGGCAGTCGTGTTTGTCAGCAGGGCGATTCCCACGACGACCCCCAGTGCGATCGATCGCCGTAGACACCAGCCTTGCCGGATCATCAGCGCGCACAGCGCGAGACTCCAACTGCAGAGGCAATAGAGCATTGGATCGTTGCTGATCGCCGAATTGAGCGCGACGAACATCGGCATGAACCCGCAAAACGCCGCCGCGGCGAGGGCGATTTCGTCGTTCTGCAGCCCCCATCGCGCTGCGAAGAACACCCCCAAAATTGTCATGATCCCGAAGATCGTGCTTAAATACCGGACCCCCGAGCCTCCTTCGGGCGTGTCCAGCGTCGCTCCGGTGAGCTTGGCGACGCCGGCAGCAACGAAGTAGTAGGCGGGCGGCTGATGGCTCTGGTAGTGCTCATAGAGCTGTGGATCATGGACGTCGAACACGGGAAGGCCCTCTCCCGCAAGCAGCCGCAGGATGTAGTTCGCATGCTGGCGCTCATCGGGTGCGCCGATGTCTTGGGCCGGCGCCCCTCGATTGGTGGCTAGGACGCCTGCAGTTCGGTAAGGGGTCTCCCGGATATACAGCGAACTTAGTACGGCGAATGCGAAGCAAATAAAAGCCAAGATCGCTCGCCACGCCATGGGAACCCATTTTAGACGAAGATGGAGTAGAACAATAGGGTTTGAGCTACACTAAATTTCGAGAGCGAGGACAGGCGCTCGCGGAGGTATTTTCGTGAACAAGAAATTCATTGCCGGTGGAGTCGGAGCGGCGATCATCCTGGGAGCGGCGTGGGCCTTTGCTCAGGGAAGCGCATCCGACCTGCTGAAGGGTTATGTGACGGCGCTGAACAAGGCGGACACCGTCAAGGCCACATTCACATTGCAGACGATTGGGGGATCGGCGGATAGCTACACCGTGACCCTTGCTAAGCCGAACAAGGC
>JAYROD010000051.1:0-2110 GCA_041911835.1 Fimbriimonadaceae bacterium
ATATCTTTCAACAGCCTTCGTCGCATCTTCAAGCGTTTGGAGCGTGAAGTTCAGCGGCTTGCCATAGGGAACGGAAATCAACGCGTAGCGGAGCGCGATTGGGTCCGCATTCTTTCCTTCGATCAGGTCGCGAACCGTATAGAAGTTCCCCTTGCTCTTGGACATCTTCTCGCCATCGACCTGGAGGAACCGCGTGTGCATCCAATGGTTCGAAAACGGCTTGCCCGTGATGCTTTCCGATTGGGCGATCTCGCATTCATGATGCGGGAACACAAGGTCTTCGCCCCCGGCATGCAGATCGAGCGTATCCCCGAGATATTGCCTCGCCATGACGCTGCATTCGAGGTGCCATCCTGGGAATCCCCATCCCCACGGGCTGAACCACTGCATCAGATGCTTGTCGTCCTTTTTCCAAAGGGCGAAGTCGGCGGGATGACGCTTGTTGTCGTCGGTCACGATCTCCCGAACGGCACGCTTGAGTTGGTCCTGATCCTTGTTGCCAGAAAGCTTGCCGTAGTCCTTGAAACTCCCAACATCGAAATAGACCCCGGTAGGCGTTTCGTAGGCGTGGTTGTCCTCGATCAGACTTTCCACGGCGAGGATTTGCTCGCGCATGTGTTGGGTGGCCTTCGGCCAGACCATCGGCTCCTTGAGGTTGAGCCGATGCCAGTCCAGCTTGAATTCGTCGGCATAATATTCGGCGAGGTCCCAGACGTTGCGAAACCGCTCGCCTTCTTTAGACCTGAGGCCCTTCTCCATCCGGTCTTCGCTTGGCCCTTCGGCATCGACGTCGTCCGAAGTCAGGTGGCCGACATCGGTGATATTGCTGACGAAATCGACCGTCCACCCGAGCGCTTCGGCGGTCCGCACCACAAGATCGGCGGTCAGGAACGTTCGAAAATTCCCGATGTGGGCGTAGCTATAGACCGTCGGTCCGCAGGAATAAAAGCGCAGATGGGCAGGCTCGACCGTGGCCAGGGGTTTGACCTTTCGGCTGAGCGTATCGTAAAGCTTGAACTCGCGCGAACTCATTGGGAGGCTTCATTCTACCGCCCGCCGCGTGCTCGTCCGGGTCACATTTGCGCTACTTTGCGAGCTTCAGGAGCGCCTTCGTGGCCCCTTTGGAGGTCATCGTCATTCCCATATCCGGGAGGTCGATGTTCTGATCCGAATCAAGGTTGCCATCCATAGAGATGGTTCGACCGGACGATTTTTCAACAAGCAAGGTTGCTTTGATCGTGTTGGTCCCCTTCATGAGTACCTTCATATCGGGAATCGAACCGCCGGTCGGATCGTTTCCGCCCGTCAGCTTCGAGAGGTCCATGTTGACGGGGAGCTTGCCGACCAACGAGATCTCCCACGTGTCGATCCCGTCCTGCTTCTTCTCTCCAACCAGCGTTGCTTTCAGGACCGAGGCTTCAGTTCCCATCGCTTCATTTTTCGGAACGGGCACGTCCCAAGTGTCGCCCACCTTGACCGGATTCTCGGGGAAGGCGACCCCGCTCAGATTCGCCATGGACTGGACTCCGGCAGCCATCATCTGTTGCTGCATGCTCAGCCCATCCAATTTCACGTTGGTGACCTGATTGCGATTGTCGACTTTGCCCTTCACCGTGTAGCTCTTTGGCAAGGTTCCCATCATCCCCTCGGCCATTTGAGCCATTCCACCCAGCTTCAGGTCCATATCGGAAACGGTGATCGTCAAATCGGCCGAATCGTGTTTCTCGCTGACGTTGGTGGTTTTGAAAGCCATTTTCATCGTGCCGTCGACCGTCACGTCCTGATCTCCAGCGGGGCTGCTGATCACCTGCTTCGTGGACAGGCTCATCGTGTACTGATCCGTCGCGTCGTTCTTGAGTTCGCGACGAAGGAGAATTCCGTCTTGCGCGAAGGCCAAAGCCATGAGTGCGAGCGGCAATGCGCCGATGATCGGACGACTTCGAAATAGCTTGAGGTTGACCATGGTTGTCTCTTCATATTACTGCCCAATCCCAAGAATCCATTCCTTTTCGTCGATACTCGACGGCCTCTTTTGCTGTAAGTCCAGCCATCTTAAGCTCACTGGAGGCTGGTTATGGGCCTCCTCTGAACCGACAATTCTGAGTGAAGG
>JAYROD010000052.1:0-3525 GCA_041911835.1 Fimbriimonadaceae bacterium
GAAGGCAATCCTTCAACAGATCATCGATTCCGCGTCGAAGCAAGCGCGAATCGCCACACCAAACATCAGCCTGCTTGGTGCACCGGCCGAATTGGAGACAGGGTGACACATTTGACGCCCCTTCAGTTGAAGGGACAATGAGCGAACGCAATGAGCCGCCACTTCAATTTCATCGCTCCGAAGCCTAACAAGGTCCTGACGGGAGCCGCGCGGATCGCGCTTGGCACCGTTTTGCGCTGTCTCAAAATTAGGCGAGTGATTTACTCCCCCCAAGCGATCGAGCTCTTGAGGACGCTTGATCGAGAACGGCTCGTGCTCTGCCCAAATCATCCGACGAATACCGAACCGGCTATCTTGTTCGGTTTGGCAGCCGAAGCTAACCAGGAATTTCATTATGTTTGCTGCCGAGAAGCGTTCGGATATTGGGGGGGATTCTACGGATGGCTGATAAGACGATTTGGCGCCTATTCACTTGTTCGCGGAGCTCTCGATCGCTCCTCGTTTCAGTGCACTCGCCAATTGCTCACGAGGCCCGGCGTGAGAATCGTTATTTTTCCTGAAGGAGAGGTGTACAGTCAAAACGACTCGTTGTTGCCGTTTCAATCGGGTGTGATCCAACTCTGCTATTGGGGTCTCGAGGACGCCCGAAAGTCCGAGCCATCGGCAGATGTTCTGCTGGTGCCAATCGCCGTTCATTATCGCTTTCTCCAAGACATGGAACCGGTCATTAAACGATCGCTCGCGAGGCTGGAACGGGCCGTCGGATTGGAGGTTTGTGCAATCGATTCACCTCTCGATCGGCTCAAGCGGCTGGGCGATCGGGTTTTGAGCGGCTTGGAGCACTCTTACTCACTTCGGCTTCCAGACGGCTTGGGGCTCCAGGGACGGATGGACGCTGTTAAGGACGCCATCCTCGTCCGCGCTGCCAAGACGGTCGGGGTCGAGCCAAAAGGAGCCACATTGGTGGAACGGATGCGGTATGTCATTAACGCCGCTCATCAGGTTACTTTGGAGCAGCCGGCTAGTGACAATGCCTACGATCGCAAGCTTTGGCAGGAGCATCGAACACACGTCGAGCCGACGATGCAAGACCTTGATCGTTTGGCGAATTGGATCGCCGTTTATGATGGATATGTAGCCTCCGATCCTTCGCAAGAGAGAGTAGTTCAAACGATTCGACGCCTCGAAATGGAGGTGTTTGGAAAGATGATCTGCAACGGACCTCAAGAATGTCGACTAGAGGTCGGCGAGCCCGTGTCCCTCCGTTCGACCTGGTCTGAATATTCGCAAGACAAAAGGCAAACGGTTGCGGACGTCACGGATCTGGTGGAAGGCCGCGTCCAGGATGTTTTACAGAGAATCGGCGGATCGGAGAGCGTCCAACAACCTTACGATCGGCTTGGCGCCGGAGTCTGACCGACGTAAAGCCGCTCCTCTGCAACGACGTTTCCTCGGTGCACGACGTCGAGCCGATAGGTGCCTGGTTGGTCGAATCGAAGATTGCCGAGAATGAAGTCGTGAAAGAGGCGGCTCGGCCGCCCTGGAATCGAATGCGGCACCTGAACTTCTGCTCGGAGCCGAAACATGTCTTTGGCATCTTCGTCTACCAGCGCCAAATCTATAGCTTCTTGGCCTCCCATTTCATCGACATCGAATTCAAATTCTACGCACAAGTGTATCGGAGCTTGTTCGAATGGAAAATGCGCGGAGTGAATAGCGTCAAACATTCCGATCACTGAGCCTTTGCCACCCTGTAGAATGCAAGAGAAATCACAGAATTTGCAGAGTGTAACTTTCATAATCGGCCTTCTCGGTCCGATCTAATAGTACCGGCGCGAGTCCTTTCGTCGCTTACGGATGTTCATTGACATATGCACGTACACCGCCGTTCACAACCAATGCGTAGCCCTGCGTACCCCCTTGGTTGATGGCTGCGCCAACGATCTTGACCGTATACACCCCAGTCGGAGGGCTGCTGAGCAAGACCATCTCTGTACTGTTGATCGCATCCGCAACACCGCCGGTCACTGACTGGCCGGTCGTCGTATTGATCGCATTTCCAAGATAGAGCGTACCTCCCGGAGCGGTGACTTGGAGGTCGATGTTGTTGACCGGAGCAGAGGCCGCCATGATGGCTGCCGGATAGTCGGAAAACGACATCGTGATTCTAAGCGGTTGAGTCGAGTCGATCACCGCAAAGCGGAACGTCTTGGAACCGCCCGTAGCCACACCATCGGCACGCAATACGTCTTGAATGAGCGTTCTGCGAGGTTCACCCGCAAACCACATGACATTGTCTAGCAGCAGACGTCCCCAACCTTCCCGGACACCCGGATAGCCGCTCATCCCCGACATGTCCACGCCGGAATTCATAATCGAAGCCCGAATAAGAGCGCCCGAGGGGCTGATAGACGGGCCCCCTGCGATGCCCCGCTTGAGCCATCCCTGAGTGTAGTACTGTCGAATGAGCTGGGCTCCACCGGTGATCGCAGGGCACGCCATCGAAGTTCCGGTGAGTGAAGTCCACTGGTTGGTCGTTCCTGCACGGGCCGAATTTATGCCCGTACCCGGTGCCCAAATCTCAGGTTTCCGGCGTCCGTCGGATGTTGGCCCTGTCCCGCCGGTGCTCGGATTGTTCTGGTTGGGCGCTTGACTGGTGTTACCGACAGCCAAAACGCTTTTGGCATTTTCCGGTGTTTTCAGCGTACTCGTGTTAGTGACTGCGAACGCCACCATGTCGGTCTGGAAATCCCACGAAAACTGATCGATCGCCTGGCAATCGGAAGTGTAGGCTGTGGTGCCGTCATCACCCCATGAATTCGAATAGTCACGCGCTCCAACATTGTGCATTGCAAGAAGCAGAGCATAAAGATTAGTGCCATTGTGGTCATTCAGATTCGTAAAGGCTATCCTGTTCTTGTAAGCCATACCATTGCGATATGTGCTGCCATCGATTGGCTCGTGATCACCTCCGAGGATTCCACCCGTGTGCGTGCCATGCGTATCGCTTCCCGTGTCGCCAGTGCTTGAGAAATAGGCTATCAGTTTTCGGTGCGTCGGCCCGGGCACATTGCCATTCGAGGGATCGCTGAAGCAGTTATGTGATTTGTAGAGCGCGCCATCGATCAGTCCCGCGATTTGGCCCTCGCCATGAATTCCCTTTGCCCAAATCGGAGTCTGGCCGGAAGTGTTCGATTGAATGACCCAGCACGTAATATCGTTGCGGATCATGGACTCGGTTGACTCCTCGATAAACGCCACGTCGTTTCGACGTGCTAACGGCATAATCTCGCTGAGCGAGCCACGCACTTCGACGAGCCATCTCGGACCGGCCTCATTTGCAGCCACGATTTCGACGCCTTGGCCGGCCAGCGATTGGATCAGCATCTCTGGATCCACACCGTCGAAGAGGGTGAGAGTAGCGCGGTGAACACCCATCAAGGTCTCGGCCAGTCGTTCGCTGGATTTGAACGTGCGTCTCCCAAGTTCCGGGCTGATTCTCAGCCCTGGTCCATAGTCGCCAAC
>JAYROD010000053.1:0-9156 GCA_041911835.1 Fimbriimonadaceae bacterium
GGGCCGGGAGTTGGGGGACGGCGCTCAGCCTCATTTTGGCGCGAAACGGGCACGAAGTCGGGCTCTATGGGCGCGAACCGGAGGAGATCGCCAGCATCCGAGCGCAGCGGGAGAACATGCGCTATCTACCCGGCTTCGCCATTCCCGAGGAAGTCGAAGTGGGGCTGATCGACGAGGCGCCGGAATCGATGGAGCTCTGGGTTATCGCCGTGCCTTCGGCGGGCTTCCGCGAGGCGCTCAGCCACCTGCGGAACCCTGAGGCCCACCTCTGCATCGCCAGCAAGGGGCTGGAGCCGGTCTCGGCCAAGCTGCTCTCAGCCGTCGTCGAGGAGGTACTCCCTCGGACCACGGTCAGCGCCCTCAGCGGTCCGAATCTGGCCGTGGAACTCGCTCGGGGCATTCCGACCGCGGCGGTGGTTGCGTGCGCCGACGAAACAGAGGCCGAACACGTCGCTTGCGCCTTCAATTGCCGCACCCTCCGCGTCTATATCACCGATGACCTCATTGGCTTGGAGTTGGCCGGAGCGCTCAAGAACGTGCTCGCTATTGCCGCGGGAATGTCTGATGGGCTCGGCTTTGGTGACAACACCAAAGGCGCGCTGCTGGCGCGAGGGCTCAAGGACATGACTCTGCTCGGAGTCGCCTTAGGGGCGCAGCCCGAAACGTTTTATGGCATCGCGGGAGTCGGTGACCTCTTCGCGACGGCAAACAGCCACTTGAGCCGCAACTACCGGGTCGGTGAGGCGCTCGGCAAGGGCCGGACACTCACCGAGGCGCTCAAAGAGATCGGGCAGGTCGCGGAGGGAGTGACGACCAGCGAATCCGCCGTGCAGCTTGCCCGCAAGCATGGGACGAACATCCCCATCTTTGAAGCCGTGGACTCCGTCATTCAAGGTCGGCTTAGGCCTATGGAAGCCGTCGGACGGCTCATGGAACGGCAGCCCAAGCGGGAAGGGTTCCCCGTTGAGCATTAGGGTTGCTGGAGTCGACGAAGCAGGGCGGGGCCCTTTGGCCGGACCCGTCGTGTGCGCCGCGGTGATCCTCCCCGAAGGCTTTACTCACCGATTGGTGAGAGACTCCAAGGCGCTGACGCCATCTCAGCGCGAGGAGGCGGCGCTTTTTGTTCGCGAGACATGCATTTGGAGTGTCATGTCGTGCTCGGTCGAAGAAGTCGACCAACTCAACATCCTTTGGGCGTCGATGGAGGGGATGCGCCGGGCGGTCTGGGGCCTAAGCCATGCCCCCGAAAGCGCTCTCATCGACGGCGATCGGATTCCCCTGGGGCTTCCCTGCCCGGCTCAAGCGGTCGTGAAAGGCGACGCGAAGCACGCCTGCATCTCCGCCGCGTCGATTCTCGCCAAGACCGAGCGGGACCGAATGATGATTGAGGCCGCCCAAAGGTATCCGGAATACGGCTTCGACCGCCATTTCGGCTACGCTACTCCGGACCATCTGGCCGCCCTCGCAGAATATGGCCCTTGTCCGCTCCACCGACGAAGCTTCGCGCCCGTGCGCGATCTGCTCAACCAGCCATGCCTCATGCTCGAGTTCTAGGCAAGGAGGCCGAAGACCGCGCCGCACGGTATCTCATCGAGAGGGGATATACGATCGTCACTCGACGCTATAAGGCGCGGCACGGCGAAATCGACCTTATTGCGCTGGACGGCGACACGCTCGTGTTCGTGGAGGTCAAGATGCGCAGAAGCCGGTTCCAAACGCCGGAAGAAGCGATCTCGGTCGTCAAAATCGAGCGCCTGCAGCGCGCCGCGTCGGAGTATCTGATCTCCACGGATGCGGTTGGAACCAAGTTGCGGTATGACGTCGTGGCGATCGACCCCGACGGCCTCCGGCACTACCTAGGTGTGTTTCAGGAGTAATAGAGATTCGAGTCGTGCGTTGGAGGGCGAAGGGCCGACCGATTGGAATTGATTGATTAGGCCTTATACTTATCGGTACATGGCGCGAAAAACGCTCACCTTGACGTTCCTGTTCACGGATGTGGAGGGGAGCACACGACTTTGGGAAGAACAGCCGCTCGAGATGGAGGGGCTTCTCGAATGGCACGACACCTTGATGAGGAGTGAAATCGACAGGTGCTCGGGAATCGTATTTCGAACAGCGGGCGATGCGTTTTATGCCGTCTTCGAAGACCCCCATCAAGCTGTGGAAGCAGCCATTTCTACTCAAATCGAGCTTCACGAGAAAGCAATGGAAGGCGGAAAGCGTCTTTCAGCGCGAATGGCGCTTTACACGGGCCTTGCAACTCGTCGGGATGGAGACTATTTTGGAACCGCCCTCAACCGTGCGTCTCGCCTGTTGTCGATGGCTCACGGCGGGCAGGTGCTGATTTCTGCAGCGACGGCGGAGCTAGTCAGAGACCGTCTCCCAAATGAGGCTTACCTCATCGCTCTTGGGAGAAGGCAGCTGAGAGACACCTCGAGCCCGGAAAACCTATTCCAACTAGCCCATCCAAAATTGGCGGGAGAATTTCCTCCGATCGCTACACCAGAGGAGTTTCCCAGCAATCTGCCCCGTGAACTGTCTTCATTTGTTGGCCGCGAAGATGAGTTGTTCAAGATCGGCGAGCTGTTCGAGCGCACACCTTTGCTCACGCTCACTGGGTCTGGCGGCTGCGGCAAAACAAGACTTGCGCTAGTGCTTGCGGCGGACTTGACTTCGAAATTCCCTGACGGCGTTTGGCTCGTCGAGCTAGCGAGCATTACCGATGCTGGGCACGTTCTGGGGTCGGTTGCGCGATGTCTGTCCATCCGTGATACGCCTGGCACGGCACTCACGGAGACCCTGAAGCAATTTTGTCGGGCAAAATCCATGGTTCTGGTTCTTGACAACTGTGAACACTTGATCGATGAATGTGCACGATTGATCGAAGACCTTCTGCGACATTGTCCAAAGCTGAAAATTGTGTGTACGAGCCGGGAATCGTTGGGAATTGCCGGAGAGATTGCCTGGAAGGTTCCTTCGCTCTCTCTTCCTGATCAGGAGACCTGTCGCTCGGTCGAAGATCTTATGGAGTCCGAGGCAGCCCATCTGTTTGTTGATCGCGCTCGCACGGCATCGCCATCATTCGAAATTCGGCAGCAGGATATTGCTCCTATCATTCAGATTTGCACGAGACTTGACGGAATTCCACTAGCACTAGAGTTGGCAGCCGCTCGAGTTCCTCTTCTTCCCGTCAGTCAGCTGGCTTCACGATTGGACGACCGCTTCCGGATATTGACTGGTGGCAACCGAACGGCATTGCCGAGGCAACAGACGTTGCGAGCCGCCATCGAGTGGAGTTACAATTTGCTTGAACCAAAGGAGAAGCTACTCCTCCAACGGTTATCTGTCTTCTCCGGCGGATGGACACTCGAAGCTGCCGAGCACGTTTGTTCGTATGAGGGGCTCGATTTCCTTGAGATTCTAGATCTCATTTCGAATCTGAATTCAAAATCGCTCGTGATTTACGAGGAGAAGGAGGCCGGACCTCGTTATGGAATGCTTGAGTCATTGAAGCAATATGCACGCGAGCGCCTAATGGAATCCCCTGGCGGTACAGAAGCGCGCACGCGCCATGCTGCTTTCTTCTTCGACCTTTCAACAAGTGCGGAAGTTCAACTGAGCGGACCAGAACAGATCACATGGCTTCAGCAGCTCGATGTGGAACACTCCAACCTTCGCACCGCGCTCGAATGGACGATGTCGGATAAGGATGCTGCCGAGCAGTCGCTCCGATTCTCGAAAAGTCTTCACAGGTTTTGGGAAGTGAGGGGACACATCTATGAGGGCCGTCAATGGCTCACGAAGGCGCTTCAATTTGAAGATCGGGATGCAAACGTCCTCGATGCCAGAATGCGCGCGTTGAACGCACTAGGCGATTTGGAGAAGTACGCCGGCGAATACGATTCCGCAATCGAAAGATTCCTTGAGGCATTAAGTCTTGCGGAGTTGCTTGAGTTCACGCGCGGCAGAGCGATTGTGCTCAACAACATCGGCCTCGTCCACGCCCAGCAGGGCCGGCTCGATGACGCTCTTCTCGCGTTCAAGGAGAGCCATCAGATTGCCTTGAGTTTGGGCTCCGAAGTTGATGCAGCGAGGGCACTTGACAATATGGGCGGAGTCCTGGCCGATCAGGGAGACGTCACGACGGCCATCAAACACCACCAGACTGCGCGAGGAGTATTCGAGAGCGCAGGCGACAAACGCAGTCTCTCAATCAACAGTTACTTCATCGCGGAAGCTTATCGAATCGCGGGCCAAGAATCGCTTGCGACCGAGAATTATCTCGAAAGCCTCGCGCAGGCGGAACAGGTAGGAATGCGCTTGGTTTTGGCTGGCTGCCAAGAGGGCCTGGCGAAGCTCATGATCGGGCCTGGAAGATTCGAGGATGCCGCTCGACTTCTGGTTTCGGGAGATAGGATCCGATCAGAATTGGGTGAACAGCGCTCCCCCATCGAACAGTCAGAGTTTGACCACGCAATGCACACTCTCCGGCACAAGCTTGCTCAGAACGGAATCAATATTGAGGGACCGGTGCTCAGCTATTCTGAAACCGTTGAATGCGCCGCCGTCGACGCAGTATAGGCAAGGCCAACCCTCCAACAGCGAAGGCAACCAACGTGGCGGGTTCCGGCACCAATCCATCATCACCACCGTCATTCGAGCCCCGCATTCCTTGATACCCCCTCAGCTGTACTGAATTAGCAAGATAGATTAGATGCAGGCCGGGAGACAGGCCGTTGACAGTTGTGAATCGGCCCGTGCGCGTACCCGTGAATGTGATGATATCGAAGGAGCTATTCGGTGCCAAGCTGAAGCCTGAGAGTCTAGATATATCCAGGGTTCCTCCAAGAGTCACGTTGCCATTCACCTGAAGTTTGTCGAATGCGATTATCGATTGCAACTCAGCCAGCAGCGATCCTCCAGCATTCTGTACGTAATTGCCAGTAATGGTGAGCGTTCCTATGGCGTCTCCCGCAGAGATGATTGAAGCGTTATTTTCCACATAGGTTGAAATAGCCGCAGACCCGATGTTCCCGTTTCCACGAAGCCGGCCACCATTCAGATAGACGCCGTTTCTGGCGGTCAAAAGTCCATTGACTATTGTGAGAGAGTTAGCTCCGGATTGAGTGTATCTTCCATTAACCGCGAGAGTCCCAGAGTTGCCGATGGACATTGTGCCGCTATTACCGATATCGTCATCGATCGTAATCACGGAGTTGTTTAAGACATTGATAGTCCCGTGATTTGAATTTAAGTTCGCGAAGGCGTTGTTGCCAGCAAGATCGCCTAGCCTAGCACCAGCTCCGTCAAGCGTAATCGTTGCTACATTATCTTGCAGCGCTGTTCCATTCAATAAGCGCAATTGCGAATTTGCATTGATGACATAAGCCCCCCCGGATAGGACTCCAGAATTGAACTGATCAAACTTGCTCGCTTCAAGGGAAAGAATTCCGCCTCCCGTTACCTGTATTGTTCCCGTATTGGAGAATTCATCGGTTCCGGAAAGTGAATCACGATTCAAAGCAGAAACGCCACCTCCCGACTTGAGAAGCGTTCCTTGATTGAAGAACTTTCCGTCGTAGAGCGTGCCTGGCCCGTTGATCCTAAACGTCGCTCCGCTTGAATTGGTGATCGAGCCTCCTGAAAGGACAGAAATAGGAGAACCGCCATCCCATGCAAGAGTGCCCGAAGCATTGACTAGGCTTCCCGATAGGAATTTCGAATAGAAGCTCGTCCCGATTGATCCTCCGGTAGTCGTCAACGTCCCGTTACCAGCGATCGAACCTCCAGACCACCTCAATGAATTCGTTTGAACGGATCCCGAACGGTCGAGAGTACCAGAGTTCATTTCTAGGGAAGACATCGTGCCGATCACACCCGCTTCGATCGTTAGCGAAACGCTAGCCTCGGCGAAGGGCAGATTGTCAAAAATAATGAGTGAAGCCCCTTCGATCGATGCTCCGGAACGAATGAGATGGCTACCAGCCGCGAAGTTGATCGTTCCCGCTAGGGCTGAATTGGCATTGAAGCTATTTGGACCACTTGTCAGGAATCTGATCGATCCCCCGTTGGACGTGGAGAACCGGCCGGATTGTTGGCCCGGCGCCATGATCTGTAGCATTCCCCCCAACACACTCACAGTTCCAGTGTTGGTGAACGAAGAAACCGGCGCGCTCGCTTGTGTTTTCGCAAGCATGTAAGCGGTCCCAACACCGGTCTTAGTCATGATGCCTTGATTGACGATGCTCCCATCTTGAAGTATCCGGGCACCGTTGATTTCGAAAGTAGCCCCGGCCTTGTTGGTGATCGTCGTCCCGTTGCCGAGATTGTCGGCGCCATGAACGACGAATCCATCCGAGCCGCTCCAAACGAGGTTCCCTTGGTTTTCGAATTCGCGGTAAAGATCGAGGTTGGTGTCCGTATGCCATTGACCGCTCTGCGTGACAAGGGTCTTTCCGCTGCCCTTCATGAATCCCTGAGTCCAATTGAGATTCTTGACTTGGAACAATCCGGAACCTTGGAGCGTCCCGTTGGTTTGGCTAAACGAATTCACTGGTTGCGTGTTGTTGTCGATCTGCAACACTGTGTTGCCACGGAGCGTCAAGTCGCTCGCGCCGATCGCCGCGCCACTGATGATCGACGTTCCCGACGCGAATGTAATGTTCCCATTCAGCGAGCCAGAGGCGAAAGTCAATGACGAGTTCGAAGCGCCCGGGTCGAAGATGAGCAGGCTCGATGCCGATGTGTTGAACTGCCCAGTTTGAACGCCTCCACCACCAATGTTCAGTGTCCCAAGCTGAACATCGACGGTCCCGTTGTTAACGAATATCGGTGAGCCTCCCCCAGTCGCCCTCGAAACAAATGTTTCGTCAACTGATGTCTTCTTGATCAGACCGTTGTTAGTTACCGTACCGTTGAGCAGATTGCGGGTGCTCTTGATCTCAAAAGTGCCGCTCGCCTGGTTAATGAGCACTCCGCCTGTTGCGTCGATGTCAGTGTTCCCATCTAACCAAGTCATCAGCCCGCTATTCTCCAGATGGGCAGATAGCAACTGATTGGATCCGCTTGAGATGGTCCCGCCTGCCGCTCGGATTGTGCCGGCGGCAATCCTCCCGCCAGACCAGTTCAACGTCCCGACATCGAGCTGTCCGCCCCCATCTATCGTGCCGTTCGACGACAAGTTCAGAGCTGAAGTCGCACCTTGGAATGTGGACTCGAGGGACAAAGTGCCACCTCCAGATCCACCAATCGAGATCACCGAACCCGCCAGTTGGGTCCCGGACTTCACGGTGACATGGGACCCTGACGCCAAAGCCTCTATTTGACCGTTATTTGCGCTCGTCAGACCCATAATCGATAGGAGCCCGTTCGCCGCGACCGAGAACTTGCCGCTCAGGGTTCCGCCAAGAACATTGGCGGTTGAGCCTGAATCTATTTCGACGTTGCCGCCAATATTGGACCCGTTGGCAAAGTTGACCGTTGATCCAGAGCCGAACACCACATTTCCTTTAGTGCTCGAGCCGGCAGCAAAGGATTGAGTTCCTCCGATAAAGACGATCGAACCTCCTGTGCCGTCGAACAGCCCGGTATGGGTTCCGTTGCCTCCAATCAGCAGATTCCCTTGCTGAGCATGCACCTCGCCAGAATTGTTGAAATTCGAGTTAATCGTGAAATTTGTAGTGCCACCCTTGAAAATCGACCCGAAATTATCGAAGAGGCCAGCTCCAGCTTGCGAAATCGAACCAGTGCTGGCCAACAAAATGATGCCGGATGCCTCGTTGAAGAGATGGCCGGAAGCCCCAATAATCGGGGAGGCACTGCTCCAGGTTGTGAGGCCGGCGAAATGCAAATTCCCGGCATTAAGGCGGAGTGTTCCATTGCTGCAGTCGAGCGACTCTCGGAACCAAGAATCGACCGTCGTCGAGGTCAGTGTTAGCGATCCGCTCCCTATGACAAACGGATTGTTCGATTCGATACTTGAGATCGTTGCGGCAATCGGGTCGAACGTGACGGTTCCGAAGAAGATCGGACTAATCCCAATTCGGACGTCGTGAGAGGGCCCTGGGAGACCGTTGCTCCAATTCGCAGCCTGGCTCCAGTTTCCATTGCCGATATGAGTCCAATCGTCGAAGTTTTGACCTCTTGCTCCATTTGCGAGCATGACTACGAAGAGCGCTCCCGCCACCCTAAACATGCCGGACAGAGAATCGCCGCGTTCCACCCTCCGCAGCAAATCGAAATACAAGTTCATTCGTCCCTTGAAACTAGTATAGCGAATGGGTCCGGCTTCTCCGGCAATCGCGGCTGCGTGGTAGCCCAATCAGGCATATTTGCCGGGCTGTTCAGTTTTGCTCGGCGATCGGTGGCATATCGGAGAAGTCGTTTGGCGCGTGGTGCATGGCCTGGGGATAGGCCCCCATTAGGCTCGACAGCGCCTTGATCCTATCGGCGACGGGCGGATGGGTGTCGAAAACCGATCCGTTCTGACCTTCGCCGTACGCCTTGAGGGGATTGACGATATACAGGTGCTGCGTCGCCCGATTCGATGCTTCCAAGGGCTCCGGATCCGAGGAGATCTTTTGGAGCGCATGAATGAGGCCCTCAGGATTCCGCGTCAATTCTGCCGACGTCGCGTCCGCCATGAACTCGCGCTGCCGGCTCACCGCCATCTGCAGCAGCAGGGCGAACAGCGGGGCGAGCACGGCCAGGACGATGCCGACGATTGCCCAGATGGCTCCGGCTCCGTTGTCGTTGTCGCTGCTGCTCCGCCTTCCGCCGCCGCTCCAGACCGAGTATCGGATCATGTCGGCGATCAACGGGATGAGCCCTGCGACGATCGCCAGGGTCGTCATGAACCGAATGTCGTAGTTTCGGATGTGCCCGACTTCGTGACCGACGACCCCCTGGAGTTCTTCTCGATTGAGCTTTTGGATGAGTCCGGTAGTGACGCAGACGACCGCGTGCCGGGGATCCTTCCCCGTCGCGAACGCATTGGGGGCCGAGTCGTCGATCACATAGACTTCCGGTTTGGGAATGCCTGCCGCGATCGCCATTTCCTCTACGACGTTGTCCACCCGCTGAAGTTCGAGGGGGGAAGCCTCGCGCGCCTTCGAGATGGACAATACGATGCTCGAACCCATCGCCGTACCCACC
>JAYROD010000054.1:0-9506 GCA_041911835.1 Fimbriimonadaceae bacterium
GCGGCGGCGACGGTCTCGTCGACTGAGAGGGCCCGCACGCTGTAAAGTCCGGGGACGTCGATCACTTCAAAATTGGAGTCTCCGATCCGGAGCTTCCCTGAGACCTTCTCGACCGTAACGCCGGGATAGTTCCCAACCTTTTGGTGCGCTCCGGTCAGGCTGTTGAAAAGGCTGGTCTTGCCGGCGTTCGGATTCCCGACCAGGGCGATAAGCCGGCTTTTGTTGGCGACGTTGACGGACGGCTCAGCCAATGCCTGGCTACTCCACCAGTTCGAGCACAAAGCAGGACGCTTCGGCTCGCCTCAGACAGAGGCGCGTACCACGGAATTCGATTTCGATCGGATCTCCGAATGGGGCCACTTTGATGACGCGGAATACCGTGCCGACCGTCAGGCCCATCTCTTGGAGCCGCGTCGTGGCTTCCGTGACGCGCTCCACCGTTAAGATCCGGGCTTGGTCGTTTTGGTGCAGCTCAGAAAAATGCATGGATGTCTTGTGAACTGCCGCCATAAGAAATTAACCTACCTGTTCAAGATACTCAGGCACGTCGATACTTTGCACGTCATCTATTAGAACGACGCTTGAACCTAATTCGTTGTTCAGCGCTGGTTATTTCGGACCAATTGGAAGAGGGTGGGATCGATCTTGCCATTCAGCGTGAGACTGACCTCCCAAACGCTCGTCACCGCCTGGGGCGACATCCCCTCCGCGGCAACGGTTTCCCGTCGGACGTACCGTTTGAGTTCGCCGTCGGCATTAATCCACATCTCGAACGTTCCGGAAGGAGGAACGCGTCCGGTCTCACGCCATTTGCCCGTGACGACGGTGAGCCCTTCAGCCCCGGCCGGCTTGGTCTCCATGATCTCGAGGGAGGCCCACTGGTTCCTCAGGAATTCAAGATCGCGTTGACGACTGATGGCGACAGCCAGTGGCGCGTCTCGGTCTCCCATGCTCCTCGATGCGGCATTATAAGCATCGCGGAGATCTTGACCTTCGCCAAACGCCTCGATAAGCCGCTGGCGGTTGTTGGTGAGTTCTTCCGGCGAGTCGTAACTAAAATACTTGCCGTCCGCGGTCACCACCCATGTTCGAGGGTCGGTGGCGGTGCGCCTCTCCTGACGGATGTAGAGTTTCCCGGGCCGCTCGAATTGGAGCGTCGTATCGATCGAAACCGAGACGTTTCCCAAGGATTGGGTGAATTTGACCGTCCCCGAGAGGGTCTTTGTGTTGGCGTATACCGCCAACATCTTGCTCACGATAGCCGCCGCATCTTCGGGCTTAGCGGGCGAGCAGAACGCCAAGGCAGCAAAGCAAATTCCGATCATTTCCTTTTCGTCTCCGTCGAATGCCACTCCACGTCGCTTACCCCCGCCTCGCAATTGGCCAGCCGCGCGGCTGTGAAGAGCCAATCAGATAGACGGTTGAAGAATACAATCAATTCGTTTCGTACACTTTCTTTTGCCGCGAGCTCGAGAATTCGACGTTCCGCTCGGCGACAAACCGTCCTGGCCACATGGAGCCGCGCCGCCAGTTCGGCACCGCCCGGCAGAATGAAGTACCGCAGCGGAGGAATCGCCAGAACCATGGAATCGATCGAGCCTTCGAGCGCTCCGATTTCGACTTGGCCAACGGATGGACGGAATTGCTCGCTCTCGCTGGGCGTCGCCAATTCTCCACCGGCATCGAACAGCCAATTTTGGATTTGCGTCAGCATTTCGCTTGCTGAGAAATCGCCGGCGCACAGGCAGAGTCCGATAGCTGCATTCAGTTCGTCAACCGAACCCAGCGCCTCGACGCGGGAATCGGTCTTCTGGACTCGGCGTCCGCCATAGAGTCCAGTCTCTCCTGCGTCGCCCGTTTTGGTGTAGATCTTCACCGATTCGACTTCCGGACCATGGCGGCGAATCGCGGTAGAACTTTAACCTTTTTAAACTTCTTCGGATCCTGCAAAAGGCGCCAAAGCCATTCGAGCCAAAGCCGTTGAATGAGCTTGGGGGCGCGCTTCGCCCGACCGCTGAAAACGTCGAGCGATCCGCCGACCCCCATCGCGACAGGCGCTTGGATGATGTGCCTCGTTCTTTCGATGAACTGCTCTTGCCTCGGCATACCCATCGCAACGAAAAGCAGATCGGGCCGGAGTGCGGCGATCTCCTGCGCCACAACCTCGTCGCTCTCGGGAGGAAAGTAGCCATGCCGAGCGCCAACGATATTGCAGCCTGGGAACTTCAACCTCAGCTTCTCTGCGGCCATCTCAGCGACGCCCGGTTCTGATCCGAGAAGGAAGATCCGATACCCCTTGTCGGCGCTCCGTGCACACATCTCCGCGACAAGATCGATTCCGCTCACGCGGTCGGCATTCGGCACCCCCAGCTTGTTCAAGGCCCACACAATCCCTGCTCCATCCGGAGTGATGAGCGCGGCGGACAGTAAGAGCTCTCGGAATTCGGGATTATCGTGGGCAATGACGAGGCATGACGCGTCCGCTGTAACGACAAGACTGGGGATTCTTGCCGCGATCAGCGATTCGATCTTCGCAACCGCCTCGGGCATCGTGAGGAGGTCGATGGGAACGCCCAGAACCGGCACCCTACGGGAAGGCTCGTGCTGAACACCTGCTGCCGCGGACATTTCGGCGAAATTGTACCAGCCATTCGGATGGGTCCTGAAGGCAGTTGCTGCGTCTCGGGCTGGCACTCCAGGTTCAAATTCAGATAATATGGTCTCAGCGCCCCATGCCAAAAACCATCCGTCTCAAGATCCTTCGGCAACTCTCGAAAGAGGAGAATTCCTATTGGGAGACTTTCGAAATCCCCTATCAGGAGAAGCTGAACGTTATCTCCGCGCTGATGGAGGTCCGGAAGCAGCCAGTCAATGTCGATGGCGCGGTGGTTGCTCCTCCCGTTTGGGAATGCGCCTGCCTCGAGGAAGTGTGCGGCTCTTGCACGATGAACGTCAACGGAGCAATTCGCCAGGCCTGCACGGCGCTTATCGACGACGTTGGGACTCTAGTCGATAACGTCATCGAAGTTGTTCTGGAGCCCATGAAGAAATTCCCGCTTGTCCGCGATCTGATGGTCGATCGGAGTTCCATGTTCGAGAACTTAATCAAGATACGAGGGTGGGTTCCGATCGACGGGTCGTTCGATCGCGGAATGGCGGCGCCGCAAGACGACCACATCCGAAAATTCCGCTATGAATTGTCGCGTTGCATGACGTGTGGCTGCTGCATGGAAGCCTGTCCTCAATACAACGATCATTCGGACTTCGTCGGACCGGCCGCTATTGGTCAGGCGCTTCTCTTCGACCTTCACCCGGTGGGCAAATCGCTGGAAGATCAGCGGCTAGAATTTCTGTCCGGACCTGAAGGGGTGACCGGCTGCGGCAATGCCCAAAACTGTGTCAAGGTTTGCCCAAAAGGAGTCCCACTCACTCAAGCCATCGCGCAGATCAATCGCGACACGACCGTGTATCGACTGAAGTCCTTTTTTGGACTGACGACTTGATCCCAGGAGCGTCCTATCTACGATGAACCCGTTTATCCTCTCCCTCGCCCTTTTCGCGGTCGCGCCATTTCAGTCGGTTAATGTTCCGCCAGCCGCTAAGCTCAAACTCCCCGCGACTGCAGCTCCCGGTTCGACGGTGAAAGCAAGTGTGACGATCAAGTTCGCCGAGGGCCTACACGCCTATCAAAACCCGCCGGCCAAGGATTATATGATTCCGGTGCAGGTCGTCTCTGGGACGAAGGGCTTCACCATTAAGATCGCCTATCCGAAGGGTCAGGCGGAAAAGGTAGCCGGCGAAGATCAGGCCGTGCCCGTTTATGCAGGTGAAGTGAAGTTTCCGTTCGAATTCAAGGCGCCGTCCAAGGCCGGCATATACAAATTCGATTTGATCGTGAAATATCAGCAGTGCAACGAGTCCGGCTGCTTCCCTCCTGGCGAAGTGAAGATTGCCGGGTCGGTCATGATCAAGAAGTGAATCGATTCTCGGTTGGGTCCGCCGAATTTGGCGGCAAGCATCTGGTCCTGATCTCCGGTCCATGTCTTGCGGAAAGCGAGGAGCTATGTCTACAGGTGGCGGACCACTTGGTGGGGGTCTGTGCAAGGCTGGGGCTTGGCTTCGTGTTCAAGGCTTCGTTTGACAAAGCAAACCGTACCTCTATCAACACGGCGCGAGGCGCCGGGATGCAGGAGGGACTTCGAATTCTCGAAGCGGTCAAGAGAAGATTCGGCGTCCCAGTCACTACCGACATTCATCTTCCCGAACAAGCCGCGCCGGTGGCTCAAGTCGCCGATCTGCTCCAGATACCTGCGTTCCTTTGTCGGCAGAGCGATCTCTTGGAGGCTGCCGCAAACACGGGTCGACCGGTGAACGTCAAGAAGGGGCAGTTCTTGGCTCCGTGGGATACGAAGAACATTGTGGAGAAGCTCCAAGCTTTCGGAGCGACGGGCATCGTCCTGACCGAGCGTGGAACGACGTTTGGCTACAACACCCTCATTGTCGACATGCCGGGGCTGGAAACGATGCGGTCCTTCGGAGTCCCCGTGTGCTTCGATGCCACTCATTCGGCTCAGCGACCCGGCGCCGCCGGTGCCTCGACTGGAGGGAACCGTGAGTCCATTCCGGCAATGGCGCGTGCCGCGACCGCCGTCGGCATCGACGCGCTCTTCATGGAGACGCATCCAGATCCAGAGAAAGCCCTCTCCGATTCGGCGACCCAATGGCCCCTCGATTCCATCGAGCACTTATTGACTCAGGTCGTGGCGATCCGCACCGCCCTCGCCTAGTTCTTGGCCTGGGCTGTCGACCAGACTTCTGCTTGAATCTTGGCGGCCGCGAGAAATTGGGCGAACTGGTCGGTGGTGACGGCCGAACCCTGGAACACTTTCAACACCTTCATATCCGGCGCTAGCACGACATACACCGGGTTCGTGACCGAATTGGTCAACTTTTCTCGAAGTGCGGCGTTATCGTTGTCCTCCTTTGTGCCTCGGTCGGTGTAGAGTTCAATCGGCACAAATTGATTGATGCCTTTCGAAATCTCCATTTGCGGAAAAACGTCTTGTTCCATGTACCGACAGTTCGTGCATGTCACACCGGTGAAGTTGATGAACATCGGTTTCTTTTGAGCCTGAGCGAGCGCCAATCCGCTCTGGAAATCGTGATTCCAAGCGATCGATCCCGTTTTTCCCGAGCTGCCCGGATAAGGGTCGGGCGGCGGGAATCCGGCGAGCTGGCCGAGCGGTGCGCCGTTAATGGCTGCAAGCCAGTAGATGGCCCCAGCGAACATGGCCAAGCCAACGAACTTCCTGCCCCAACCGACCTTGGGCTTGTCGGGATGGCTCCCCAGCAGAATCCATCCAAAGAGATAGAAGCCCGCCACCGCAAAGATGGCCGCCCATATGGCCAAGAACACCGCTTTCGTCAGGTATCCCAACTGCCACACCAACTCAGCGCTCGAGAGGAACTTGAGTGCGGCCGCCAATTCGAGAAACCCCATCGTCGCCTTGACCGCCGTAAGCCAACTGCCCGATTTCGGCATCTTCGCCAAATACTGGGGGAACAGAGCCAAAAAGAAGAACGGAAGTGCAAACGCCAGGCTGAAGGCGATCATGCCTAGCACCGGGTAGGTCCAGTTGCCCTGAGCTGCCGTGACGAGCAGCGTTCCCACGAATGGAACGGTGCATGTGAATGTCGTCAGGCTAAAGGTGAGTCCCATCAATATGGGTCCGAAGATGCCGCCCCCGCCAGTCCCTTTTTGTGCCCGATTTACGATGGACGACGGAATGATGATCTCGAATACGCCGAAAAGATTCAACGCGAGCACTACGAACAGCGCTGCGAGAAATAGATTGACCCAAGGATTAGCCGCCAGCCGTTGGATCCCCGTCGAACCGAACAGCAGCGTCATGACCACGCCGAGCCCGGTAAACGTACCCATGATGCCGACGCAGTACGCCAAGGCTCCCTTGACGTTGGATTCCTTTTGACCTTCGGATTTCTTCGAGAAGAAACTGACGGTGATCGGTACCATCGGCCAGACGCACGGCGTCAGCAGCGCCAGCAGCCCTGCGGTGAATGAGAGCCAGAGGTATGCTGCGAGCCCGCTCTTTTGTGCCTCCGCGATCGCCTTTGCCTGCTCGTCTGTGGTCGCAGACGGCCCTTGCGCACCCGACCCGGCGGCATCGGCTTTCGGCTCAACATGGCCGGGAGGCTGCGTAGGGACGGCGGTCACCGCCGCAGAACGATCGGTGCGCCGTTCTCCGCCTTCAACTTCGAACGGGAAGGTGAGGCTTTCGGTTTTCGGAGGATCGCAACTCTGGTCGTTGCAGGCTTGATACGTCACCTTCACCACGGCCGTCTGGGCACCGGTGACCGCGGGCCCGATCTGAACGGGAAGAGCCAGCGCCACAGCCCCTTCGTGATACTGGACATCGAATTTGAATCCTCGATCCATTCGATGTTGAGGCTTCGGCTGAATTGGGTCCCCGTTTTGCTTCAGCGCCGGATTTGGATCGAGCGCGATTTTCGTCCAAATCGGGCCTTCACCTTGGCTGAGTTTGAACCCATAGATATGCCAACCGGATTCGATCTTGCCGCTGAGCACCAATTGGGCGGACTCACCCGCGCGAACGTCTGACGGTTCCAGTTTTGCGGTCCAGCTGACACGAGGTGGCGGTCCGGCAACAGCTGCGGTTGCCAGTGCGGCCAAACACAGCCAGGAGATATGGAATCGTTTGGGCATGTTCGGGATAACGCTCATGAGTTACAAGCGGTAGCGGGTGAATCAAGTTCCCACCTGAGGGTGAGGATACTTGATTGCCGCCGAGCCCCGTTACAGCCTGGGTGGGATTCCGCCGCCACCCGGCATTCCCATTCCAAACGGCAATGGGTTCTTCTTGAGTGCTTCAAGGCGTTTGTTGATCCTGCCTTTGAAGCCATCAGGAAGTGAATCCAACGACGCGACGGCTTTCCCTTCGTCGAGTTTGTCGTCGTGAAGCGTTTGCTGGAAATGCACATTGGGTGCGACCAAGAAGTTGAAATCAAGGGTCGTCCGATCTCCGACCCGCAGCCGATCCATAGAAGGCATCATCGAGGCCGTCGCCGCAAAGGCGGGCTGTTCAGTCATGTACTTGAGCATCGCGATTTCGTCTGGACCGAGCGCCCCCATTCTCAGATTCGAGGTCCCCTTCTCCGTCACTGGAACCGCGAAGTAATCTGCCGTGCTCTTGAGTGTCAACATTCCGCCTGCGGGGATTCCATCCGGCATGATTTCAGTCGGCTCGTCCCGGTAGTCCATCGTGCCGGCCGGGAAATACTGCGAGATCATGTCAAAGAAACCGCCATCGTCCTTTGGCTTTTGACCCGGCCGGTCCACGATGATCTTAGTCATCGCACCATAGGCCATTTTGCGCACGAT
Source organism: Fimbriimonadaceae bacterium (assembly GCA_041911835.1). GTDB lineage: Bacteria > Armatimonadota > Fimbriimonadia > Fimbriimonadales > Fimbriimonadaceae > JAYROD01. Next base: position 7,421 of record JAYROD010000054.1, read on the forward strand.
GGCAATTTCGTCCGGAGTGAGGTTCGAAAATGCCAAGCTCGTCCCGCTTAAGAGTTGCTGTCGCTGCGCGGCGCCCAACTGGCCATAGAGCCGAAGCATATCCCAGCTTGTCAGGCCTCCCATGCCTTGGCTGATCGCCGATGGGGCAAACAGCATGAGGTAGATCATCCCAACCGGGGTTCGCATCGGTTCCTCGTTCTTCATCGCATAGGCCGAAAGGTCGTCGAGCGTTGGCAGCCCCTTCTTGTCTGCCGAACCAACGACGTTGGCCAGCGCCACGCGATCGGTTCTCGTCAACCGGGCGGCGTAAGGATTCGCCGGCTTGACGACGAGCCAGCCATCGGCCAGCTCGGTGGTCGTACGCTTTCCGTCCTGCAATTGGGCCAGATAGGCGCTCGGGGTCGAGGGGACCTTGGATGAGGCTCTAAGGAATCCCATCATCGAATCCGGCAAAGCTGCGACCACGTTCAGATTCTTTCGGTCCGCGATCGCCATCAGTCCCTCAGAATAAGAGAAAGACAGGGGGTCATACAGGTCTGGTCTGAGCAGCTTTGCTTTGAGCTCGGGCGAAGGCTGCTTCGCGAGCGTGTCCTCACCCATCGTAGGCTGCAATAGCTGGCCGATCTCGATCGATTCCTTACTGAACTCGATAGGCTTCTCGTCTGCTTGAGGAGTCGGCTTCGGCTTTTTGGGCTGGCCAGGGATATCGATTGAAAGGTCTCCGAAGTCCATCAAGGACTCGTCATCTTTGACATTCAGCATTCCCATGCCGGTGAAGATCGCTTCCCCTTTTTCGTTGTAGAGGTTCAGATGGAAGCTCAATCCGCCGAAGAACCCGTTTCGAGTAAACACCAGGAGCACTTTCGCGGGCGGCTGGTTGATCGGCTTGAACTGCTGCATCAGTCCCATTTGTTCGACCCACTTCATTGCCTGAGCGTCTTCTTCGCTCTTGGGCTCGGTGTCCTGGGTCTTCTGGTACTGCTTAGCGAATTCGTTTTGTTCGGCAATGAGTTGCGAGATCGAGGTCTGCCAGGTATTCGGCAAATTGCGCTGCATACGCGTCGGGGCGCTGGAGAACACGAGTCGATCTTGGGGTTCCATGGCAGCGATGGCCTGAGCATCCAGGCCGAGCGCCATGCGGGCAACGGCCTTTTGGGCCGGAGACCCGTTGCCGGTCATGGACAAGGTCGCTCCTTGTGTCGAGTCGACCGTCACGCCTGCGGAAATCGATCCATGGTCCCCTGATTCGCTCGGGTTCGCATCCTTCTTGGGCTTGAGCGAGTCAGCCAGCTCCTTCAGGGCTACACGAGTGGACTGAAGCCTTCTCTGCTGCTCCGCTGCAGCTTGCTGCCGCTGAAGCGTGAAATTGGGGACCAGTCTCAAAGTGCCGTTGGCGGTTTGCCATTCGCAAGAAGTCGCTGTGGCAATCCGGTTCATCAATTCCTTGAGAGGAACATCCTTGACGCTGATGAAGATCACTTCTTCAGCCGCTTGTCCGACCGCCTCCATCTTCACTCCGGAAGCCTGAGACAGCTCTTGAACTGCGGTCCCTGCTCTTTTGGCGACACAACTGAATGTGACGGCCTTCGAAAGATCTTGCGCGAAACCGAAAATCGGGAGGGCAGCAGACGCAAGGATGATGCAGAACCATTTCAATCTCATAATCGTTTCCCCATTGGTTTACGGTCGGGAGCGTCTTTGCGATGCGATGTTCGACTTAGAAACCCGATCCGAGGAGATGCTGGTTCCCTTGGGTGGCTTGAATGAACACCTCGAACGTCTTTTCGGGTGGTAATCCTCCTTGGCTCGAGCTGGAATAGGCAAATCGGAGAAAGAACCCGCCTCCGCCGACGACCCGAAACGTGTAGATCGTCGTTCCGCCGGCGCCCATCCTGCCGGAGTTGCCAGAAACGAACTTTGGACGCCCGATTTGCTGCAAGATTCCGCTTGGCATCGGTCCGATGTTCCATCCATAGCCTGTGCTTGGATTTGCGCTCAACCGAACGATCAAGGTGTCGCCGACGTTGAGTCGGACGGTGCTGTTGTTGCTCCACTCTCCGATCGTGACCGTCTCGTTGCTTGGACC
>JAYROD010000055.1:0-4873 GCA_041911835.1 Fimbriimonadaceae bacterium
AAATTCCTCCACCAATCCATTTAGGTCCAAGCCGTTCTCCGGCGTCCACCTTCCACTAACAAACAGTCGAGCAGACGACCAATGATAATCCTCTGGCGCAACGCACATCCCTGCAGCCACTGGATTGTCGTGGATGTACTTTACCTTCTGCCAAAAGACGCTGCCCGCATAAAACCCTCGATATCGGGCTTTCCAAAATGATCGGCCGTTCAGTCCTCGCTGCTGATCGAATTTTGCAAGTGTCTCGGTATCAAGCTGTGGCAGAACTCTTTTAGCAGAATTCGACTTAATCCTCTGCGCAAGCCAATCCGGCTTCTTGCCCTTCGGAATTCTCGCGAGGAAGTGGATGTGATGGGTCATGACGACGAACGCATGCAACTCAGCGCCGTAGAAGCGGCAGTCATCGATGAGGCTTGCTGCCATCAGGTTTCGGATCTTTGGGCTGGCGAAGGCGTGGACGAAGTCGAGGCAAGTAGTGGTGAAGAAGATCGGGTCGCCTTCTCCTCCTCGGACCTGGAAGTGCTTATATTCTGATCTGCCGCTCGCCATCTGGGCTTCTGTTTCTGTTCGTTGTTCGGGTTACTGTTCCTGCTTGGCCTTGTGCGAGACCCTCCACACGAGGGCGCTCAATGATTGAGCGATTTCCGAGGGCGAGGCGTCTGGAGGGATGCGGCTTTTGACTTTCGTCGTGACCCAGTTAGTGAACCACGAGGGGTAGCTGGATGCTCCAAACGCCTCTGCCTTGCGTAGCAACGATTAACCTCGATCGCTGGGCCTCGAGCTTGATATCGATCACAGGGGCGCGGGGGAAGCCGTTGGCGAAGCGGGTCCAGTGGGTTCCGTTCAGGTCGGCTCGATAGAGGCCGTCATCCGTTCCCGCATAGAGCGTCTTGAACTTGGGGTCGACTGCGATGACGTTTACCGGCACATCCGGGAGATCGCCGTCCAAGGTCATCCAGGTGATGCCTCGATCTGTCGATCGGCGGACGTGATTTACCCCGAAGACCGCCCCGCAGAGGTACACGACTTGGTCATTCGTGGGATCGACGCAAATCTCGCGCGTGATGCGGGGCCAGCCTGGATTTCCGGAGAGCCGCTGGGTGAACGTGTGGCCTCCATCGGTCGAACAAGAGACCAAACCGTCGTTCGTCGCGACATACACCACCAACGGATTCGAGGGCGACATCACGATGCAACGAATGGCGCCCGATCCTGCCGTCACGTCTCCGCTGATCGCGGTCCAACTCGTGGCACCATTGGTGCTTTCGTAGACGCGATGCGTGCCGTAGAGCATGTGCTGGGCGTTCGCTGGGTCGATCAGGTAGGGCCCATAGAACGCGTTGCGGTCTGCTGCTGTGATTCCTGAATCGACTTGGGTGAAACTGTTGCCGCTGTTGGTGGACCGAAAGATCGATCCCGTGCCTTGATAGCTCGCGAATACGCGGGTCGGAGTGGTCTGGTCGATCTCGCACCATCCTCCGTCGCTGTTGATGACCTGGGTCCAGATTTTGGTGTTCGTGCTGCGGCGGTTGCATCCGTTATCCTGCATGCCGCCGAGAATGAAGAGCGGGTCGGTGGGGCTTGTGGCGATCCCCGCGTAGAGCTGGATCGTGCCAAGGCCGCTGTTGAGCGCGGTCCAGTTTGTGCCGAGGTTGGCCGAGCGATATACTCCGCCGTCGTTGCCGTTGAGCAGGTTTCCCGAAGCGTCCCATGCGAGGGCGTGATTGTCGACATGGGGAGCCGTCACCGTGGACCAGGCCGCACCGGCGTTGATTGATCGCTTGATGTCGAAGCCGCCCATGATGACGACGTCGGGGTTCGTCGGCTGGACGGCGATCGTGCTGAGATACCAACCGTAAGTGGATTGCAAACTGCCGACCGGAATCGAGGTCCATGTCGTGCCGCTGTCGCTGGTTCGGTACGCGCCCTTGGTCGAGCCGTTATTGCCTGCGGCGTCACAGGAGTTCGTGATGAGCGAGTAGAGTCGGGCCGGGTTGCTGGCGCTGATGCCCAGGCTGATGCGGCCGAGCGTCGTTGTGGGGAGCCCGCCTGCGAGCTTGGTCCAGGTCGATCCGCCATTCGTAGTCTTGTAGATGCCGTTTTCCGTCGCGCCGAAGATCCTGCCGATGGCGGCATAGAGGATCTGGGGATTTGTTGGATTGATGACGAGATCGGTGGCGGCTTGATTGGGGAGGCCGCTCGTCAGTTGGCCCCAGGATACGCCACCGTCGGTCGATTTGAACACACCGATTGGACCATTTGCGAGGGGATGACCCTTGGCGGCAGCCTTCTCTGGGAAGCCGCCCGCTGGTGTGATCGAGGCATAAAGCACCTGCGTGTTGCTGGGGTCGATCACGATCTTGGAGAAGCATCTTCCTGCGAAGGTGCCTGCCGCAAGGACGATCCATGTATCGCCGCCATCTGTGCTCTTGTAGAGGCCGAGACCGTATCGGCTGTGGTTGGCGTAATTCGCTTCCCCGCTACCCGCATAGATGACCTGGGGATTGGTCGGATCGATCGCCAGAGCCCCGATGGCGGTGGTCGGCATGGAATCGGTCAAGGGCTTCCAGGTCGCGCCCCCGTCGAGTGATCGCCAGACGCCGCCGTCCGCGCCCCCGATGAATATGCGGTTTGCGTTTGTAGGGTCACAGGCGATGGCCGCGACTCGCCCGGTGTAATTTCCGTTGCCGATTGGGGCCGGGCCGAGTTCTGTGGCCTTTTGCGCTTGGGCGATGCTGACTATGAACAAGGATAGGAAGAAGAGCCGCTTCACTTGGCGGCTCCATTCTGAAACGTCAGCGTCGAGGAGTAGAGCCGCTCGCCTTTCAGCACGGCCACCTGCACTCGCCACGGCCCTTCCTTCGGCATCGTGAAAACAACGTAGCCGCCCTCGACCGTGACCTTCGACGTCCATTCTGGAGGGTCTTCCAGGAAGCGGCGAGCTTGCGCTTTCGTGCCACCGTGGACTTCCTGCGGAACTTCGAGTGGAACCATTTTGACGGTCGCCCCGGCCAGGGGTTCCCCATCGAGATAGACCTTGAATGCCACATCGCTGCCTTTCGGGACGCAGGTGGGATCCATCTGGGGCTTGATTTCGAACCGTAGGCCGTTTCGAGCGGTAGCCACGGCAGAGGATACTTGCGGGTCGCTTCCTTTCCGGATTAAGGCGACCGCAGAGGCATATTCGACGACGTTCTCTTGACCCGTCTGGGTGATCCCGAGGGTTTGCATCAGTGCTCCGTCGAGCGGCCTAGTGCGGGGCTTGAAATCAGCGCCAACGGACGTCAGGCCGTCCTGCGAGATCAAAAGGCGTGCAGGAAACTCATCGAAATTGGCCTGGGTTCCGTCGCCACGAACGAACAGCCAGCTAGCAGGTGGAAGTGCATTCAGCACGAGATTTCCTGGGTCCGGCAGAAGGAAGTTAGCCGGCCTCAGTTCGATAAGCGATTGTGCCGACGCCGCGCCAGCGACCAGCGTCAAACAGAGTAGATATAGCCCTCTCATCTTTCGAACCCCAACAGATAGGATGCGGTTGGAGCCGCCTTCGTTCAGGGCCGACCCTGGCAAACCTGCCAAAATAGGTTCAATGGAACCGGAAGACCTCCACTCCTCGGACCCTTCCTCCTCCGAGGGCGCGATTCAACCCTCGCAAGAAGGGGGGGAGAAGCAGGTCGTCTACGATCCACTCATCGAACTGATGGCTCGGTTCGAGAACGTGCGTGCGACTGATTCCAGCGTCGATCCATTTGCAGGGTTGAGCGTCGAGGACGCACTGAAGAAGCACATCGTCGACGGCATCAAGAGGAACCTGGAGCGACACCTCGATGACGCGCTGAAGAGCTACGAGCCGCTCCAGATCATCAACGAGATTTTGCTGGACGGCATGAAGACCGTGGGCGAGCTGTTTGGCTCCGGCAAGATGCAGCTTCCTTTCGTGCTGCAAAGCGCGGAGGTCATGAAGGCGGCGGTCAAGTATCTCGAGCCGATGATGGAGCGGATCGAAGGCTCTGAGAAGGGTTCCATACTGCTCGCGACGGTCGCAGGCGACGTCCATGACATCGGCAAGAACCTAGTTGACATCATCCTCAGCAATAACGGCTACCGGGTTGTGAACATTGGAATCAAGCAGCCGATCAACGCGATTCTCGATCAGGCGACGACTCATAAGTGCCAGGTGATCGGCATGAGCGGACTGCTCGTTAAAAGCACGGTGATCATGAAGGAGAATCTACTGGAAATGAACTCCCGCAAGGTCGCGGGATTCCCAGTGATATTAGGGGGAGCGGCGCTCACGAGGGGGTATGTCGAGAAGGACCTTCAGAGCATCTACGAGGGCGCCGTCTACTATGCTCAGGACGCCTTCGAAGGCCTAAGGCTGATGGAGGATATTGGGAGCGGAATAGCGGGGGTCCCTAGGGAATCTGTCGACGCTGAAGCGCCGGCAGAGGCGCATCTTATTCGGACAACATCCCACCGAACCGACATCCTCGACCCGGTCCTCTACGAGTTCACAGGGGATCGCTCCGATATCGAGCCAGTCGCGAACCCGCCAAAGGTGCCCTTTTACGGAGCTCAATACAGGACGAAATTCGATGTCTTCGAACTCTACAAGTACATCAATCCCATCGCGCTCTTTAGAGGTCAATGGCAGTTTAAGCGGCCGGAAGGGATGGGCAATCTCGAATTCAATGATTGGATCGACGAGCAGGCGCGCCCAATCTTTGAGCGCCTGCAAAAGGAGCTTGCGACCGTCCTGCAACCAAAAGTGGCCTGGGGGTATTTCCCTTGCGCTTCCTCAGGGAACGACCTGATCATCTTCGAGGAGGATCGGAAGACTGAGCGCCTGCGATTCACCTTCCCGCGGCAACGAGAT
>JAYROD010000056.1:0-1631 GCA_041911835.1 Fimbriimonadaceae bacterium
CCGCCTCCCCGCGGCATCCGCATGAGCCAGATACCGCTCCGACAAGTTCATTCTCAAGTTGACCACGCCGATTGCGGCCCGGTCCGTCATTCGCGGCGCGGCAAGTGGCGAGGTTGGGTGCTGACCCTCATCACCCTGCTGTTCGTGGGCCACTTCATCCAGTGGTGGATCATGGGGTACACGCTGAGCCCGCTGGAGCCGAGCGAGTCCATGCAGACCCTCGAGGTTGGGCTGATCAACGCCGGGTTCATCCTATTTGGACTCGCTATCGTCTCCACCCTCATTTTTGGGCGCTACTTCTGCGGCTGGGGATGCCACATCGTAGCGCTACAAGACCTCTGCGGGGCGATCCTCAAGCGTCTTGGAATTCGGCCCAAGCCATTCCGATCTAGGCTGCTCGTATATGTGCCGCTGCTCACGGCGTTTTACATGTTTCTTTGGCCCCAAGTCCTTCGGATCTCGGCCGGCGAACCGTTCCCGACCTTGAAAGCGCACCTCATGACCGAAGACTTATGGGCGACCTTTCCGGGCCCTGCCGTCGCGATCCTGACCTTCGCGGTTTGCGGTTTTCTGATTGTCTACCTTCTTGGAAACAAGGGCTTCTGTACGTACGGGTGCCCCTATGGCGGCATCTTTTATTACGCAGACAAAATCGCGCCGGGCAAGATTCGCGTCACCGATGCGTGCGACCAGTGCGGCCACTGTACGGCTACGTGCTCGTCGAACGTGAAGGTCAGCCAGGAAGTATTGCAGTACAAAATGGTTGTCGACGCCGGATGCCTCAAGTGCATGGACTGCGTCGACGTCTGCCCTAAGAACGCCCTCTATTTCGGTTTTGGAACGCCCGCTGTTTCCAAGGGGAAGCCAAAGGCAGTTCGAGAGCCGCGACCTTTTGATTTTTCTTGGCCCGAAGAAATCGCGATGGCGTTCGTCTTCATGGGCAGTTTTTATGCCCTCCGCGGGCTTTATGACGCGGTCCCGCTCCTTTTGGCGGTCGGTGGCGCGTCGATTTCTGCCTATTTGCTCATTCTGGGCGCGCGAATCGCCTACCAACCAGCTGTGAGGCTCCAGCGATCGCAGCTCAAGACACCGAAAGGACTGACATTCGCCGGGGTCCTGTATTTGCTGTTTTGCGTGCTCCTCATAGGCTTCACGGTCCACTCCGGGCTCATCCAATATCACTCACACGAGGCTGATCTGTATTTGGCTCGGGCCCAGGCACTCTTCGACCAAGGAAAGGGAGGGGAGGATGAAGCTTCCTCTGATGCTGAAGCCGCGTTCCGTCACCTGAACTGGGCCGACCGGAATGGACTCTTCGAGGTGGCCCGCTGGAAAGGAAAGCTTGGTTCCATAGAATCGTTCAGAGGTCGCTATGATTCCGCCGAGCAATACTTGAAGCGGTCGGTCGAACTCGACCCCTATCAACCCAACATGCTCTTTTCGCTGGCGACCGTACTCGAGGTTGAAGGCAAGGATGAAGACGCGCTCTCCATTTGGCGCAAGCTATATGCATTCCGTGCGTCTCCGGAGAATGGTCTGGCATTGGGGGCGAGGCTGGTGGCTGCGAACCGTTTCGACGAAGCGGAAAGAGTACTGAAGAAGGCGTCCGAGGGGCTCCCAAAGGACATTTC
>JAYROD010000057.1:0-2254 GCA_041911835.1 Fimbriimonadaceae bacterium
GCCCGGCTACGTCGGGTACGAAGAGGGTGGACAGCTCACTGAGGCGGTTCGACGAAGGCCTTATTCGGTGATCCTTCTGGACGAGGTCGAGAAAGCTCACCCCGAAGTGTTCAACGTGCTGCTCCAACTGCTGGACGATGGGCGCCTTACGGATGGGCAGGGCCGCACCGTCGATTTTCGGAATACGGTAGTGATCCTGACGAGCAACCTTGGATCGCACCATTACGGCGATCCGCTGACCGATGACACTAAGTTTGAGGACACCAAGATCAAGGTCCTGGAAGAAGTTCGGCATTTCTTCCGGCCAGAGTTCGTGAACCGGCTTGACGACATCGTGGTGTTCCGCCCACTCGGGATCAATCAGATCAAGGAGATCGTTCGAATCCAGGTCGGGAAACTCGCCGATCGCCTGGCGGAACGAAGGATCAAGCTCGACCTCAGCGAGGAGGCGGCGCTACAAATCGCGACGGCCGGGTTCGACCCGATGTATGGGGCAAGACCGCTCAAGCGGGCTGTCCAAAAGGAAATCTTGAACCCGCTTGCTCAGGCCCTACTGGCCGGGACCGTTCGTGACGGTCAGACGATCAAAGTGGATTACAAGAAAGGCGTCTTCACGTTCGAGCCGGAGAAAGTCCGCACATAAGAAAGAGCCCTTGTTGGGATGTCCCAACAAGGGCAAGGTCTTTTCGGTTGGAGAGGCCAGCTAAACTTTTCGTCGGCGGCGCGCGACGGCCAAGAGGCTAAGGCCTGCGCCGATCGCGAGGAACGTGCCAGGTTCCGGAACCGGACCAACGAGGAACGACGTTTGGACGGCAATCTGATCGCCTGGATTAAGAACGAAGTTCCACTGGTTAGCACCACTGAAGTCGCCGGGGCCGAACGGCAGGCCGGTATTGTTCAAGTTGTTCGTCGAAGCGTCGGTCAGAAGCGTTCGAATCGATGAGAACGCCCCCACCTGATAGGCAGCGCCGTCGATCGCCCGAAATTCTGCGGCGGTCGTCGTTCCGAGAATCTTCATTCGAATCGCCGGATTATCGCTGAGGAGCGAAGCCGTGTTCGTACTCGAGCTCGCAGAGAGGTCGAAATCGAAGTAGTCGAAGAACGACATATCCAAGGCGGCGCCGGTTGTCGTCGTATTCGTGATAAAGACCGTTCCGGTCACCAGAGTTCCAGCTGCCTGATTGGTGATCGTGTAATCGACGTTGGCCGTAAATCCTTCGGATTCGGCGTAGTTCAGCTGCATGTGGTTGCCAACGACGGTCTTGCCGGTCAAGCCCGACAGGGCGAATTCGCGGCTATCGACGCCGTTCACTCGGAACCACCACCAATGCTGGAACATCTGGTCGGTGCCGCCGGCCGGTGTAAGAATGACGCTGCCGCCGCCGCCAGTTCCGGTTCGGATCGCTGCGCCTGAGATGTTGGTGTCCGTAGTGCTCGTCCATCCAAACTGAGCCGTGCCGCTCGTAATGAGCGCCTGGCTGAACGAAAGCGAAGCCATCGCTGTACCTAAAGCAAGAAACAGTACTCGTTTCATATTCTCCTCCCGAAAACAAAAAGACCTGGTGCGATTGTAGCACGGTTGTCCGAAATTGCCAAGTGTCTGGGTTCAAAGTTCATGAGCCGACGCAATGTCTAGTAGGATTGCTGGGTGGATTGCCCGACGAGTTCTGCGTGGCTCGATTGAAGCGGGACGCGATGACTTGGCGTAAACTCCTACCAGGTACACCCATGCGTCTCAACACCTACTTGGTTCCCCTGCTTTTCTTTGCTGCCCTCCTCAGCCAGTTTGGCGCGCCGAACCCCGCTTCTGCCCAAGATCCTGCCAAAGCCATTCCGGCCCAAGCTAAACCCGAGGAGCCGAAGAAGGACCCGAAAGTCGAGGAATACGAGAAGGCCATCAAGGATTTGAAGAAGTACGACGGGGCCTTCACGCTTTATGTGAGAAAGAAAGAGCTCCTTCTCGAACTGCCGGAGTCCAAGCTCGACAAGCTGTGGCTGCTCCAGGCGACACTCAACACTGGATTCAATTCAGGCGCAAGAAGCACTGGCCAGGCCGGCGAGCCTATCAACAATGTGGACGCCTACCGTTGGGAGCGGCACGATGACCAAGTCTGGTTGATGCACCCCAATTCCGCATACCGATGGTCGAAAGACGACCCGCTGGCCATTGCCAGCCAGCGGAGCTTTCCGGAGGCGATATTGGGGAGCTATAAGATCGAAGCTACCGAACCGGAAAAGAAGCTCCTGCTCGTGA
>JAYROD010000058.1:0-2895 GCA_041911835.1 Fimbriimonadaceae bacterium
AAGCGACTCGCGGCGGCCAGGGCGAGTGATGAAGGCAAAGAGGGGGTCTCAGCGTTCTTAGAGAAGCGCAAAGCGGCTTTCGTGGTGGAGCCGTGAGCAAATTGGTTAGAGAAGAGAGGGCTGTCAAGACCTCTGCGCCACGTCCTGGGCCGATCTCGAAGCTCCTCGTCGCGAATCGGGGCGAAATCGCCGTAAGGGTCATCCGCGCCGCTCGGGAAATGGGCATTCGGACAGTCGCCGTCTACAGCGAGGCCGACCGACACTCGATGCACAAGGCATTGGCTGACGAAGCGGTATTCATCGGGGATTCGGCCCCATCCGAGAGCTACCTGCGTGCGGACAAGATCATCGAGGCGGCCAAAGAGACAGGTTCGGACGCCATTCATCCAGGGTACGGATTCCTCAGCGAGCGCGCGGAGTTTTCAAGCGCCTGCGCCGATGCCAATGTGATCTTCGTCGGGCCACCCGCCCTCGCGATGGAGAAGCTCGGTGCCAAGATCAGCGCCAAGCAGCTAGCGGTCGCGCATGACGTGCCAGTAACACCCGGCTTTTTCGAGGTCGGAGCCAGTGAACAGCAGCTCAGAGCGGCCGCCGATGCAGTTGGGTTTCCCGTGATGCTCAAGGCCTCCGCGGGAGGCGGAGGACGGGGGATGCGGATTGTTCGCGATCCGAACGAGTTCGAGAACGAGCTCCGCATGGCGTCCGACGAAGCGCTGAAGTCGTTCGGCGATGGCGCAATGATGATCGAGAAACTGGTCGAGCGGCCCCGTCATATCGAGGTTCAGATTCTGGCCGATCAGCATGGCAACGTCGCTCCGTTGTTTGAGCGCGAATGCAGTATCCAGCGCCGCCACCAAAAGCTCATCGAAGAGGCGCCGTCGCCGGCGAAGTTCGACTTCTGGCCCAAGATGCGCGATGCCGCCATTCGGCTGGTCAAGGGGGCCGGCTACGTCGGCGCGGGGACTATCGAATTCATGCTCGATCCGAAATCGGGGGAGTTCTACTTCCTGGAAGTCAACGCGAGGCTCCAGGTGGAGCATCCGGTAACGGAAATGGTCACCGGGCTCGACTTGGTGCAATGGCAGCTGAGAATCGCCGCGGGCGAGAAGCTCCTCCTTTCGGAGGACCTGCTAGCGGGCCACCGTCAGGCTCTAAATGGGCATGCCATCGAGGCTCGAATCGTCGCGGAAGACCCCGCACACGGTTTTTTGCCGAGCATCGGCCGGATCTTGGCCTGGGCCGAACCGAAGGCCCCAGGGGTGCGAGTCGATACCGGATTTGGACCTGGATCCGAGGTGACGCGCTTCTACGATAGCCTTCTCGCTAAGGTGATCGCGCACGGCCAGACCCGCCAGGACGCCATAAGGAGGCTAATCGGCGCACTTGAAGACTTCCACGTTCTGGGAGTCAAGACGAACATTGGTTACCTGCTCGATGTGCTGCGGCATCCTGACTTCCTCAAAGGTGAAATCGATACCGGATTCCTGGGCCGATCCTTGCCTGACTGGAGCCCGGACGGCGCTCACCCTCCAGAACTGGGGGTTCTCGTGGCGGCGGCGACCAACGCGGGTGCTTCCAATGCGCCGGGCGTTGCAGGGCCGAAGGGTGCGTGGGAAGCGGTCGACGACTGGCGCGTGGTCCGTCCGAGCTAAAACGCGATCATCATGGCTTCTACCTGGAGGTTCGATGAGCGCAGCCGCTCGCACAGAACTTTGCCCAAGTTCAGCAAGACTTGAAAGCCCATGTCGGGACGCGCTTCCATAGATGCCAACAGCGCGTCCGCGGGGATGACAGCCAGCCGCACCGGACCATCCGCAGAAACGGACGCTGAACGCGGACGAGAATCGAAAAGCGCAACCTCGCCAAAGAGCCCGCCAGGCTTGACGCGACCGATGAAGTCTCCGAGCAGCGACTGGACGAGCACCCTGCCCTCGAGAACGATGTAAAGGTCTCGCCCAGGGTCTTGCTGACGAACGATCTCCGCAAGGTTGTCATAGCTGGCCTCGCGAGCGATTTCGCAGATAACGTTAAGGTATTCCTCGCTCAGGCCGTTGGCGAGATAGCTCGAGCGGATGCCCTCTTTCAAATCCATAGAGCCCCTAGGCTACCTCTTGAAGAGGGACTTGAGAATAAAGAAGAAGTTGGCCGGTCGTTCGGCCAATCGCCGAGAAAAGTAGGGGTACCACTTATCTCCAAATGGGATATAAACCCGCACGTTGTAGCCTTCAGCGAGCAACGAGTCCTGCAGATCGCGACGGATGCCATAGAGCATCTGGAATTCGAAACGATCCTTCTCGATGCCATGCTTCTCGGCGTAAGCCTTGATCTCTTTGATGAGGTGCGCGTCGTGGGTGGCGAACGCCGGGTAGTTGCCATCCTTTAAGAGAAGCTTGGCCATATCTAAGTACTTCTCATCAACCGTCTTCTTGCTTTGGAACGCGACGTCTTCAGGTTCCAGGTAAGCGCCTTTGACGACCCGTAACCGGACTTTGAGGGCGATCATCCGCTCGGTGTCGGCGATCGAGCGTTTCAGATAGCTTTGCAGCACTGTGCCGGTATTCGGAAAATCGCGAATGACGCGCTCGATGATCTCAATCGTGCGCTGGGTGTAGTCGGAACCCTCCATGTCGACGCGCACGAAGATTCCGTAAGGCTGGGCCGCTTCGAGCAGCCTGCGATAGTTGGATTCGGCGAACTCCGTGCCTTGATCGAGCCCGCATTGGGTGAGCTTGATGGAGATGTTAATCGTATCTGAGTGGTGGCTCTTGGCAATGCGCTGCACCATGTCGATGTAGGTGTTGGTGGCAGAGATGGCCTCGGCCTCGGACTTGGTGTTCTCACCCAGATAGTCGAGTGAAGCGAATTGACCCTTTTGACACACCGTTTCCGCACAGG
>JAYROD010000059.1:0-4889 GCA_041911835.1 Fimbriimonadaceae bacterium
GATTCCTTGGAACGTTGGTGAGTAGCCTGGGAAGATCGTCGAAAGGTTAGCGGAGTTATTGAGTCGCTTCGCAACCACTTCAGCCAGAAGATCGCGGTGGTCGATCGTCACCATGAGGTCTTGGTTCTGATAGAGTTGCCCGGTGGCCAGTCCCGGCCATCCGGCCGCCCCATTGAGGCTTTGCTTGGAAAGCACGCGGCCGCCGACGATGTTCTGACCCATGAACATCATGCAGTTTCCATGCCCGTGGTCTGTGCCGGCGTTGCCGTTTTGAGCCACGATACGGCCGAACTCGCTCATGACGACCACCGTGACATTGATCGCACGGCTGAATATATCGGCATGGAATGCCGCCAGACCCTTCGCTAGGCTGTCCATCAGGTTGGCCATGGTGCCAACGAGGATGCCTTGATTGTTGTGGGTGTCCCAGCCCTGAATGTCTATGTGGATCGCTTCGACTCCGATGTTGGCCGCGATGAGTGCCGCGCTCGACTTGATTGCATAGCCAAAGGAGCCGGCGGGGTAAACGGCCCCACCGGCTGGTGCATATCCGGCGAAGTTGATGGAGTTCAGCAGGTTGATCGTGGTCTGTGTATTGGCGGCGTTCGTCTTGAGGGGATCTGCGACCCGATTGTAAGCCGTATTGAGCCACGCCATGCGAGCTGTCTGGGTGGCGCTGTTGCCCGTGAGCACATAGTTGTCTAGGTCCGGTATGGGCAGCGTCTTCGGCCCGCCTTGCAGAATCTTCGAAAGGCCGTAGTTTCCGACGCCCGTTCCTCGCAGGACTGCGTTGGGGTCGATCGGATTGACCGTCAGCAGGTGCCGTCCGAGCCATCCTGTGCCAATCGACGGATCACTCGGCTTGCCGACCTCCATAAATTTCTGAGCATCGAAGTGAGACCTGCTCGGATCGACCGAGCCCGTGGCGTGCACGACAAGCAGGTGGCCGGCAGTGTACGCATCGAGGAGCGGCGCCAACGAGGGTGGCAATCCGAAAAAGCCGTCGAGATCGCGCGCGCTGTTCGGGTCACTCAAATTGGGCGCCGCGATATTGAGCGATGGACGCTTGTTGTAATAGTTCGAATCACCGTATGGCACGCAAAGCGTCAAGCCGTCCGCCCCGCCCCGCAGGTAGATCGTGACAATGATATCTTGGACGGAGTCTGCGTTCTGCGCCATGACGACGCGCGGCAGCCATGCCGGAGCGATCGCCAAGATGCCACCCACTTTGGCGGACGCGCTGAGAAACTGTCTGCGAGTCAGGGCCTGGTATTCGCTGCAGCCTGTGCTGATATTGCTCATTTTCGTTCTCCAGAAGAAATTCGGTTGGAGGCGCTCCTCAATACCATTGGAAAGTGGGCGCCGCACAGGCGAGCGCGAATGCATCCTTGATCTTGGTGGTGCTGGGGTTGTTGGGCAGCATGTAATTCACCAAATCGTTGACCTCGACATAAGGCATAAATCCCGAATAAAGAATTTGGTTGATCTTATTGGCTATGGGCTGGGCGGTCGTCAACCCTCCCAACAAAATGTTCGTGTCAACCAAGCATCCGGAAATGTTGCCGTTGAGCAGCGAGAACGCAAAGTTCCAGCGTGGAAGCAGCAAGCCGGACCAGAAGTCCAACGTGTCTGGGTAGCCGTCAGGAGGCGACCAGTTGAACGGCTTATGCCCCATTGCGGCGAGCTGCACGTTCCGGAGCGTCGATGGGCTGGAAATGGTTGCGTTGAGCCCTCGAAGAATCGAGCACATCAAGTGATAAGGTCGTTTGAATTTCAACGGTGCGATATCAACGGAACTGTGGTTCAGAATGACTCGGATCATGGAACGGATGTCGCCGCCCGTAGCCGTGTATGTCGCTGCCACTTTGTCGATCAGACTCTGAGGCGGGCTGTACTGCAGAAGGAACTTTGCCATCTTCGTCGAGATGAACTGGGCGGTGCTTGGATGATTCGCTAAGATATTGATGACGGTCTCACCATCTTGTTGTCCGCCGCCGGAGGGAATCGTATTACCAAGAACCGTCTTTGTTCCGTTGTCATGCCGCGTGGGATCGAATCGGAAAGTCCCGTAGTTTGTCAGGGTTGAGTTGTTGTAATACGTCCAACCACTGAAGCATCGCGCCACTTCGATGACGTCCTGCTGCGTATATCCGCCGTTGACCCCTAGCGTGTGGAGCTCCATGAGCTCACGAGCGTAGTTTTGATTTGGGTTTGCCGCCGTGCTGGCGTTGTTGTCCAAATAAACGAGCATCGCCGGACTGTGCGCGCTGGCGCTGAGCAGCTGCGGAAAAGCGCTCATCGCATACTGCCGGATCACAGTTCTATCGTCGACCGATTTGAAGTAGCTGACCTTGTTGACATCAATGTTGAAGTGGTCGGTCCAAAACTCGACCATCTTCTCATAAAGTTGTCGATTCGAGAAGATGGATCGCATGATCGTCGCATCGATGAGGTCGTTGACTGCAGTCGCAGAATAGAAGAGATTGAGGTTATAGGCGTCTTGAGTGATCGAGGGAAAGGGGAGCAGAATGTTGGTCATCTGCGAATCGTCGATCGCTTCGAAATTCAGGTGATACTCCAAGTAGCCGCTGTATCCAAGCTTCCGGGCCAAATTGGCCTCTGTCGCGGTCAGGCCATAGGTCAGCCTGTTTGCAAGCTTCATTTCAGTGGAAGCTGTATCCTGGAGCTGAGCGCGAGATGCCGCGGCCGTGCCGAGCACGGTGGCAGCAAGCGCGCCTTTCATAAATAGTTCACGCCGGCTCGACAAGCCTTCAGATTCGACAGCAGCGCTCACGGAAGCCGTCGATGCACACATTTCACTCAGCGACATACCAACCCGCCTTTTGGTTTCTTTCGAGGGAATGCCCCTGGAGAGGCAGGTGCATACCCACGCAACACACGGAGATTAACGTACACGAACTCCGGTAATTTCACAAGCACTTTTTCTGTTGGCAGGTCCTGATTGCGTTCGAAATAACAATCCCACCAGGGGTCCCGCGATCGCTTCTTCGAAGGTAGAATCCAGGCAATGCCCATCGCCGATTGGGCTCGAGGCCTTGCGGCCTCACCCGAACTGAGCGAGTTGTTCCAAGACCTTGACGGACCGCGCGAATGGCGCGAGATTGCCCTCGAGGCGCGCCCCGTTTTGCTCGCCGCGGCCTATCAAAAGAAGCCTCGCAAGACGCTACTCGTAACCTCGACCTATGAGAGGGCGCTCCAATGGCAGGCGAAACTGGGCCTTTGCGGCATTTCGGAGGCGCACGTCCGTCAGCTTCCGAGCGGATTGTCCGCGCTTTTCGAAGACGCAGCGCCAGAAACGAACGCCATTTCAGATCGCATTGGAGCGCTCAGGTTCTTGGTTGAAGAGGGCCCCGGCATTGTCATCGCCACACCCCAGGCGGCGCTCGAACGCACGCTTCCCGCAGAAGTCCTCGACGCGGCGTTTTTGCAAATCCGGCCGGGAGACCATGTCTCGCCGGAGTCGATCCAGCGGTCACTGACTGCGTTGGGATACGAATATGGCGAGCCGGTACGGATTCCAGGTCAGTTCAGCCAGCGCGGGGGCATAATCGACATCTTCCCGATGGGAAGACCCCTCCCGATCCGAGTGGAACTGTTTGGGGATGAAGTGGAAAGCTTGAGGCAATTCGATCCAGCTTCCCAGCGCTCGGTCGGGCCGGTGCCCATGTTGATGCTCGCGCCAAGCCGCGAAACGCTCTATCCGCTGGAGCCTACCGGCTTCTCTATGGGCGAGGAGTTGTTGCGCTCGATGGAGATCGAGGCCGCGTCGCTTCCCGAAGAAGCGGCAGCCCGATTGGAGGAACTCGTCAAAGGGGACGCCCAATCGCTCGACGAGCGGATCTTTTTCGATCGATTAGACCTCTACCGTCCCCTGCTTCATCCCGATTCGGGCTGTGCGGTCAACTTGCTGCCAAATGACGGTTGGCTGGTGCTCGACGAACCGGTCGAACTGGGGATTATCGCCGAGCGATCCGACGGCGAGCTCGCGCAGGCTCTCGAGGCTCGGTGCAAGCGCGGTGAGATTCTGCACAGCGTCGTGGGAGACTTCGCGCTGGCGCCGGAGCACCTCGGATCGTTCGATCGGACTTTGGCCCTGAATTTCATGGGTGCAACCCCGGATTGGCTGCCCCATGGGACCGTATCTCACAGCGCTGAAGCAGCGTCGCTCGAGTCGTATCGCGGAAGACCAGAGGCGTTCGCACAAACCCTGAAGAATTGGCTGGAGGGCGGCTTTTCGGTGATGCTGGGAACGGATCAGCCGACGAGAGCGAAGGCCGTGCTGGCGCAGGTCGATCTGCATCCTTTAGAGGGCGCAGAAGTTGGGCCCGCTCTCCACCTCTCCAACGGCAACCTTGCGGGCGGCTTCGTCATGCCGCATGCGAAACTCGCACTGGTTACTGACCAAGAGTTGTTTGGAGTCGGGCGACTGAAGCTGCCCCAAAAGCGCTTCAATGAGGGGGCTCCGATCGCGACAGTGCTGGACCTGAAGCCGGGTGACTTCGTCGTCCACATCAACTTCGGCATCGGAATGTTCCAGGGCCTAACCAAGCGTACGGTGGACGGTGTCGAGAAGGAGTATCTGTACATTCAGTATGCCGCGCCCGACAAGCTCTTCGTGCCCGCGGATCAACTCGATCGTGTTCAGAAATACCTTAATCCCGGAGACGTTGCGCCCAAGCTCAATCGCCTCACAGGAGGTGATTGGCAGCGGACCGTGGGAAAAGCCCGGGAGGAGGCGCGGGAATTCGCCCGCGACCTCATCAAGCTTTACGCCCAACGGAAGAAGGCGCAGCGGGTGGGCTTGGGTCCCGACAGCCCCTGGCAGGCAGAGATGGAGGCCACCTTCCCTTGGGTGGAGACGCCGAGCC
>JAYROD010000060.1:0-2353 GCA_041911835.1 Fimbriimonadaceae bacterium
CCAAAACTACGTTCGCAAGGTCATCGCGGTCTACCGGCAGCTCTGCGGCCAATCCTAACCCTCAGAGGCGCACCATAATGGCGGTATGAGCGCCGTCTCCACCGTTTCTCCGCCTACAGCCCGTTGGGACCTTTCCGCCCTGTTCTCCGGGATCGACGATCCCAAAATCGAACAAACGTGGGTCGAAGCTGATCGGCGCGCCACGCAGTTCGCCGAAACCTATCGAGGTCGGATTCATTCGGACGAGCTCACCGCGGCCATGCTCTTTGCGGCGATTCGAGAGGTCGAGCGGCTGGCCATGGATCTTGCCAAGCCGATGACCTACGCGAACCTGCTTTTCGCCGGCGACAGCTCGAACCCTCAGAACGGCGCCTTTCTTCAAGCTCAGATGGAGCGCGGCACGGGTATCCAGGTCAAGATCATGTTCTTCGAGCTTGAGATCCAGGCGATTGCCGAGGATCGGATGGCCGAGCTACTGAAGGACCCTGCGCTCAATGCTTATCGACACTTTCTCGAAGTGACGAGAACTTTCAGCCCATATCGCCTGAGCGAAAAGGAGGAAGTGATCCTCGAAGAGACCGCCAACACCGGCTCAAGGGCGTGGGTGCGGCTCTTCGAGGAGCTGACCAGCAACCACGTCTATAAATTGAGGAGACCGGGAGCTCCGACGATCGAAGAGGTTTCACAAGAGGAGGTATTGACCTTGCTTCGTGATCCCGACCGAAACCTCCGGCAGGCTGCTGCCGATGCGTTTAGCGCGGGACTCGCGGAAATGCAGCGGGTGATTTGCTTCGCTTACAACACGTTGCTTCAAGACAAGAGCGTCGAGGATCGGCTCCGCAAACATCCCTATCCTGAACATTCGCGACACCTGACCAATGAGCTGGACAAGGCGACGGTCGACATCGTCGTCGGGCTCTGCAAGAGCCATGAGGATCTCGTGGCACGCTACTATCGCGTTAAGCGCGAAATTCTGGGTCTCGATGAACTGACGCATATCGACCGCTATGCACCGCTTTTCGAAGCGGAAGAGCAGATTGGGTACGACGCGGCACAGACTATCGTGCTCGATTCATTTGGGGCTTTTCACCCGACCATGCGGGATCGGGCGGCCGAGTTCTTCTCCAAGAGCTGGATCGACGCCGAGCCGAGGCCGGGCAAGGGAGGCGGCGCATTTTGCAGCTATGTCACCCCGGACCTTCATCCCGTAATCCTCATGAGCTATCTGTGCAAGGCCAGCGACGTAAACACCCTGGCGCATGAACTTGGACATGGTGTTCACGCCTCCTTGAGCAGGGAGCAAAGCTACTTCAATTTCCACGGGACTCTGCCGCTGGCCGAACTTTCCAGCATTTTCGGGGAAATGCTCGTCTTTGAAAGCCTTATGCAGACGGCTTCCTCCAAGGATCAACTCGCGATGGTCGCCGACAAATGCGAGGGCATCTTCGCGTCGGTCTTTCGACAAGCGGCGATGTTTCGCTTCGAGCAAAAGTGCCACACGCTGCGAAGAAGTCAGGGTGAACTCACCGCCGAGCAGTTTGGCGAGTTCTGGCACGAAGAGATCCAGTCGATGTTTGGAGATTCCGTCAAGCTCGGCGATCAACACCGGCTCTGGTGGAGCTATGTGGGGCACTTCTTCTTTGCGCCGTTCTACGTGTATGCCTATTCCTTCGGCGAACTGCTGACGCTCGCTCTGTATCAAAAAGCCAAGGAAGGGGGCGACGGATTCTCGGACAAGTTCATCGAGGTGCTTCGTCTAGGTGGATCGCTTTCGCCGCAGCAGCTCATGGATTTGCTTGGAGTTGATCTGTCCTCAGAGGCGTTCTGGGAGGGTGGCTTTAAGGCGATCGACCAAATGGTCGGCAGTTTCGAATCCCTTTGGAAGCAGGTGCAAGCGTCGTCGTGATGCATCGCACGAAGATCGTCTGCACCCTTGGGCCTGCCGTCGAGACCCGGGAGCAGATTCGGACGCTCATCGAAGGGGTATTGATTGTTGCTCGGCTCAATTGCAGCCACGGCGATTGGGACAGAAAACGCCAGTGGGCGAGCTGGATTCGGGAATTAAGCCCGGCGCTCGGCCCGGTAGGGATCTTGGTCGACCTCCAAGGCCCGAAATTCAGGATTGGCGACGTCGCGGGCGGTGAGATCGAGCTGACAGAATCCCGGCGGATCGTCGTAGGGCCCTCCGACCGTTCGGACCTGAAGATTCAGGATGAGGCGATTCTATCTGCAATCGAGCCGGGGGACAGGCTGATGCTCGGTGATGGGAATGTTGGCTTAACAGTGCTGGAGAAACTGGGGGCCGACTTCGTCGCGCAGCCGATTTGTAGCGGTGTCGTCAAATCTCGCCAGG
>JAYROD010000061.1:0-4527 GCA_041911835.1 Fimbriimonadaceae bacterium
CGTGACCCTCGCAAAGCCGAACAAGGCTCGGATCGACACTCCGACGACCCTGACGGTCGCAGACGGGACGACGATCACCGTCTTCTCGAAGGCTGAAAACACCTACTACAAGAAGGCACAGACTCCAGCGGAATTCAAAGCGTTATTCGGCGACGACGCTCTGACCTTGTTGGCGCCGTTCTTTAACGACAAGAATTTCGATGGCATCGCTGGCGCCACGGTCAAGGGAACGAAGAACCGAAAAGGCACGACGATGAAGGTCGTGGAAGTGAAGGTCGACAAGAACTCGAACGACACGACGGTTTTCTATATCGACCCGGCCGATAGCGTGGCCAAACAGGCCGAACTCAACGTCACACGAGGCGCGAATTCCGTGACCTACCTGCTCGACACCAAGGCGTTCGAGCTGGGCGGTTCCGCCGACGGGAAGGCGTTTGCCTTCACTCCTCCTTCCGGAGCGAACGAAATCCAGGAAGCCGATTTGATGTCGGATCGCTGGTACACCGATCTCGATGAGGCCAAATCGGTCGCAGCCAAGTCCGGCCGAAAGATCTTCGTCGACTTCTTTGCAACCTGGTGCGGACCGTGCAAGAAGCTCGCGGCCGAAGTCTTCCCGACCGATGAGTTCAAGAAGCTGTCGAAGTACTTCGTGTTCCTTCGTATCGATGTGGACGCTCAGAAGAGCATTGCCAGCGCCTATAACATCGAAGCGATGCCCACCCAGATGGTTCTGGACAAAGACGGCGCCGTACTCGGCAAGACCGTTGGATATGGAGATCCGGCTGGCTTCTTCTCCTTCATCAAGCAGTACGCCAACTAAGCAAACTGCAAAACGAAATGGCCCCCGCGCAGACCTGCGCCGGGGCCATTCTTTTTGCGAGTATTTCGATTGGCCCACAGTTTCATATTCCAAAAAGCGTTTCTCAAACTTGTATTCTGAACACACCTGTTGTAAGATCATTGAACTTGCGCAGAACTTGCGCAAAGAGGTGAAACGAATGTTTAGGAGAGGAATTCTTTCTTTGTTCGTGATTTCTGCAGTAGTAGCTGCTCAAGCACAAATCTCATCGACGGGCCCGTTTGTCGGCACATTCTCTGAGGGCTGGGAATCTCAGCCGAGTGGCTTCCAGAATCAATACTCCGTTTTTGGAGGTCAGGGAACTGCGAATGATTCGAATGGCGGTGCCAGTTTGCTTGTCACACCCGGCTGGAGTTTCTTCAGCTCCATAGGCCCCCATGGCGGAAGCTTCTTTATGGGCGGGGCGGGCGTCAATTACTACTTCCTGTTTAATAATCCGGTGCAGCGATTCGGCGGATATTGGGGGACAAACGCCGACGTCCCAGGAGCAACAGCGACCTTCTTCGACTCGCTTGGCAACCAGATCGGCTCGGCTCAGAGCATCCAGGCGCCTCTCGGCCAATGGGCTTGGGACGGCTGGCAGAGCACCATCGGGTTTTCGAGAGTCAATATTGTTGCATCCAATAGCTTCGGCGGATTCATCGATAGCGATGATCTTCAAATGACCCCATTTGCAGTACCGGAGCCATCGACGATCGCTGTGCTCATCCTGGGCGTAGCCGCAGCCACAAGGCTTCGACGAAACCGCAAATCCAGATAGCTTCCTTACTAAGGCCCCTTCCGACAAAACGTCGGCAGGGGCTTTCGCATGCCCCCTCAAAGACCCGCCCAAGTAACACCAAAGCCAGTAGGGCCGTAGTTCCAGTTAGCCCGCCGACGAACCGACAATTAGGTAAAATTTAGGTTCGCCCCAAAAGCCCTATTGGAGACGATTCTTGGCTATCACCGCATCCACATCGAGCAAAAAAAACACCACGGAGCCAGACCAGCGGCCCCGCGATTTACTTACGCCCGAAGACCACCTCGAAATCCTCAAGCAGCTCTACCTCGCTCGCTATTTCGACGTCCGCCTCATCAAGGAGAAGCGCAAAGGACGGCTGACCGGAACACTCTACTCCAGCCACAATCAGGAGGCGCTCCTCGTCGGATCCCTCTTTGGCCTCCAACCCACCGATTGGATCAGCCCGGTCCACCGAGATATGCCCGCCTTCTTCATGAAGGACCTCCGCAGCGGCTGGGACAACCCGAACCGCATGGGAATGAGCATCGAAGAAGTCTGCGGACAGGTCTGGGGGAAAGTCACCTCGCCAGGCCGCGCCCGCGACAACTGGTCCCACATCGGCAGCCAGAAGAACCGGATCATTCACAGCACCTCGATGCTCGCCGGAACCATTCCGGTCGCGACCGGGGTGGCTTATGCCGACCGCTTGGCGGGCGGGAATTCGGTCGTCCTCACCTACAACGGCGAAGGCTCCACAGCCCAAGGCGTCTTCCACGAAGGCATTAACTTTGCGGCGATCCACAAGCTGCCGGTCATCACCGTCATCGAGAACAACCAGTGGGCCTACGGAACGCCCGCCTCCTTGGAATACTCGCTCGAGGATTTCGCCCGACGCGCCGATGGCTACGGGATCCCAGGGCTCGTCGCAGACGGACAGGACGTCTTCGACGTCTACGACAAGGTCATGCAGGCCGTGAATTGGGCTCGGGACGGCAAGGGCCCCAGCATCGTCGAATGCAAAACCTTCCGAGCCTACGGCCACGGCGACCACGACGACGATCGCGCCGTCAAATATCGCCCTGGCAAAGAGGTCGAAGAGGGCCGCAGCCGCGACCCCATCGCCGTCTGCAAGCGCTATCTCGTCGAGAAAGGCTACATGACCAAAGCCGAAGCCGCCAACCACATGGCAGAAGGGAAGGGCGCCGCCGAAGCCAAGGACGACGACTTCCCGGCCGATGTCGTCGCCTATATGAAGCGGGGAGTCGACGCCGCCATTCAAGCCTCCATGCCCGCCGCCGAAGAGGGCGGAATGTGGGTGTTTAGGGAGGAAGGATGAAGGACGAAAGCCGAAGGTGGAAATGAAGAAGCCATCTCAAGATGGGACCAAGCCCGCTGACCTCAAAGATCGCACAAAACTCTATGCGCTCGATGTGATTCGCTTTGTGGCAGATCTTCCGAGGGACATGGCTTCGGCTCACATCGGACGGCAATTGCTTCGGTCGGCGACTTCCGTTGGTGCCAATTACCGGTCTGCATGTCGAGGCAGAAGCGAAGGTGAGTTGTATTCAAAGCTTTGTATTGTTGAAGAGGAATGCGATGAAACAATGTACTGGCTGGAAATCCTCGGCGATAGCGGAATTGTCTCGAAATCATCTTTGGCTGCCCTTTACGGCGAAGCCGACCAAATTACACGGATGATCGTTGCGGCAAAGAAGCGGTTAGGACCGAGGTTGAAGAAGCCCTCAGTCCGAGAATCGATCGCCGAATACGAAGTTGATCTAAGCTCTTTCGATAACGAATCGGCAGTCGACCTTCGACCTTCGACCTTCGACCTTGAATCTCCGGATCTCGACCTTCGACCTTCGACCTTCGACCTTGAATCTCCGGATCTCGACCTTCGACCTTCGACCTTCGACCTTCAAAAATGACTCTAACCGCCACCAAAAAGTCCTACCTCACCGGCCTCAAAGAAGCCCTCTTCGAGGAAATGCAGAGCAACCCCAAAATGCTCTGCCTCGGAGAGGACATCGGCCTCCTCGGAGGTGCCTTCGGCGTCACAGAAGGACTCCAAGCCAAATTTGGCAAAGACCGAGTCGTCGATATGCCCATCAGCGAAGCAGGCATAGTCGGCGCGGCAGTAGGGGCGGCCCTCAATGGCGCCACCGTCATGGTCGAAATGCAGTTCATCGACTTAATCTCATGCGGCTTCGACCAAATCGTCAACATGCTCGCCACCTACCACTATCGAACCGGCGGCGAAGTCAACATGCCCGTCATCATCCGCGGCCCAGCAGGAGCCTATGGCGGCGGCGCCCTCTACCACAGCCAAATGAACGAGGCCTGGTTCGCCAACTCCCCAGGGCTCAAAATCATCTGCCCCAGCACCCCATCCGACGCCAAAGGCCTCCTCAAATCGGCCATCCGCGACGGCAACCCAGTCATCGTCTACGAGATCAAGCAGTTCTATCGCTGGCACCAGATCGAAGAAGAAATCCCCGAGGGCGACTTCCTCATCCCCCTTGGACAAGCAAAAGTAAGACGACAGGGCAAGCACCTCACCTACGTCACCTATGGCAACAACGTCTACCACTGCCTGGCCGCCGCCGATGAGCTCGCCAAAGAGGGAATCGAGGCCGAAGTCATCGACCTGCGCACCCTCGTCCCGCTCGATGAGCAAACCATCGTCGAATCAGTCAAAAAGACCAATCGGGTCGTCGTAGTGAACGAGGCCCCCCGCACGTGCGGTTTCGCCGGCGAGGTCGTCGCGCGCATCTGCGAGCTGGCGTTCCAGCATCTCGACGCCCCACCCCTCCGCGTCACCCGTGGCCCGCGCCGATTCCGGCGATTCCCGCCGACTCCTCGATCTCTATCGCGTGATGGCGCGCATCCGCGCGTTCGAGAACGCGGCCGAGGAGGCG
This sequence comes from Fimbriimonadaceae bacterium, assembly GCA_041911835.1. GTDB lineage: Bacteria > Armatimonadota > Fimbriimonadia > Fimbriimonadales > Fimbriimonadaceae > JAYROD01. The sequence goes on from JAYROD010000061.1 coordinate 4,499, forward strand.
AGCAAGGGCGGCGTCGCCGCCTTCGGTGC
>JAYROD010000062.1:0-3314 GCA_041911835.1 Fimbriimonadaceae bacterium
CTGGACACCGGAGAGGGCCGCGGAGATTTGTGGTGTCGACCCCGATACCATCCGCCAAGCGGCGCGAATCTACGCGACGAACCGACCGACGATAAGCTTCCATGGCCTGGGAATGACCGAGCAGCTTCAAGGCACAGAAGGCGTCATGTGCCTGGTCAACCTGGCGCTGCTGACCGGCAACGTCGGAAAGCACGGATCAGGCATCAACCCGCTGCGAGGACAGAACAACGTTCAGGGCTCGGCCCATATGGGCTGCGAACCGAGCAACCTGACGGGCTATGTTCCTATCGCGGATGCGCGTGAGCGGTTCGAGAAAACTTGGCAAAGCCCCATTCCCACGAGCAAGGGCCTGAATCTCATGGAGATGCTCCAAGCTGCCGGCGAAGGTTCGCTCAAGGCGCTTTGGGCGATCGGCTATGACGTTTATTTCACCAATGCGTCGGCTTGGCGGACCCGCGCTCAGCTAGAAGCTATGGAATTCGTGGTCGTCCAAGATCTGTTTCTCAATGAGACTGCGAAGGAATTCGCTCACGTATTCCTTCCAGCAAGTTCATCTTTCGAGCGCGATGGCACGTTCATGAATGCCGAGCGGAGAGTTCAACGAGTGAGAAAGGCGATCGATCCAATCGGCGATTCGAGGCCGGATTGGGAGATCATCCAAAACGTAGCTCAGGCGATGGGCCATTCTCGAGGCTTCTCGTTTGAGAGTGCCGGTGAGATTTGGGAAGAGGTGCGGCAAGTGTGGACGCCGGGTGCAGGCATGAGCTACGCCCGCCTCGAGGCTGGGGGACTTCAATGGCCGTGCCCGACCGAAGACCATCCAGGAACGACGATGTTGCACAGCGAACGATTCCCAATTGGCGATCGGGCGGCTCTTAAATGCATCGAATTTGTGCCTTCGCCTGAAATTACATCCGATCAATTTCCGTTCCTGCTCAATACGGGAAGAACGCTCTATCAATTCAACGCCGGCACGATGACTGCCCGTACGCTCAATCGCACCTTGCGGCCGACAGATACGCTCGATATGCATCCGGACGACGCCAGGCGATTGGGGTTGGGAGATGGGCAGCAGGTTCGTATCCGCAGTCGACACGGCCAGGCGGAGCTTCCCTTGCGATACGATCGAAGAGTCCGCAGCGGCGAAGTCTTCGCGACCTTCCATTCTCCGGAGATCTTTCTGAACCTCATCACGAGCGAAGTGCGGGATCGCACCGTCGGCACGCCCGAGTACAAGGTAACTGCAGTGCAGGTTGAGCCAGTACTCCAAGAATCCCTTTAGGACCGAAGCCGAGGTCAAAAAACACGGAACCGTATGCGCTCTCTCGCGGTATGCCCCATTGTTGGTCGGCTTTATCGTGGGAGCCGAGGGATTTGTTGCGCCTGCAAATGCAACGCCTCGGGCCGCGCCGGCGAAGGAAGGAATCATGGTGTGTTCGCGAGGTGCCGTCGTTCGTTCTCGTTTTCTCCGCTTCAAGAAGAGAATGCCCATTCGAAGTGGGGTTCCGCTGATGGGAATGGCCCTTTGGGCGCTGTCAGCTGCAACATCTGCGCAAGTGAATCCCGACCTCTTTTCCGGTCTCGTCTGGCGCAACATAGGGCCATTTCGAGCGGGTCGCGTTTCCGCAGTCAGCGGAGCGATCGGGCAGACGGGGGTGTTCTACATGGGCCTCCCGATGGGTGGCGTCTGGAAAACGACTAGCGCCGGGCAGACCTGGTACCCCATCTTCGACGACGTCAAGGACGCTTCTTCGGTCGGCGCCATCGAAGTCGCACCATCCGACCCAAACACTATCTATGTGGGCATGGGAGACCTCATCGCAGGGGGAGGAATTTGCGAAGGGAACGGAGTCTACAAATCGACCGACGCCGGCAAGACCTGGCAGCACATGGGCCTCGACGACACCCGGCAAATTCCATCGATCCTCGTCGATCCCAAGGACCCCAACATCGTTCTGGTCGCAGCCCAGGGGAATATTCGCGCGGAGTCGGATATGCGCGGGCTATTTCGGAGCGTTGACGGTGGCAAGACCTGGACGAAAACGCTCTTCTGCGACAAACAGACGGGCATCCAAAAGATCGCCTGGGCAACGGACCATCCGAACGTCGTGCTTGCGACAACGGTGCGACACTTCAATTCCGGCGGCTTCGGCCGAGGACCGGGTGGCGGGCAGCAGCCTACACCTGGATCGAAGGGAACAGCGCTTTTCAAGTCCACCGATGAAGGGCAAACATGGACGGAATTGACGGAAGGCGGTTTGCCATCCCTAAGCGGGCGAACTTGTGTGGCGATCGCCAACGGCACGAATGCCCAGCGCATGTTCATCGTGGGCAACTTCGGGCTATACCGATCTGACGACGGCGGAGCCAATTGGAAAAAGATGGCCGCCGACGATCGGCGCATCGCAAATGGTCAGGGCGGCTATAACTGCGGCGTCTATGTCAATCCCAAGAACCCAGACATCGTCTACGTCGTCAATACGTGTCTCTATCGCTCCACCGACGGGGGCGCTACGTTCACCGGCTTCAAAGGTGCGCCAGGCGGCGATGACCCTCAACAGATGTGGTTCGACCCGACGGACGGCAACCGGATCTTCTTGGGCATGGACCAGGGCGCGACCGTCTCGTTGGACGGCGGCCAGACCTGGAGTTCTTGGTACAACCAGTCGACAGCGCAGGTCTATCACATTTCTGTCGATACCCAATTCCCCTATTGGGTCTATGGGACGGAACAGGACAGCGGTTCGATCGGCACCAGCAGCCGCGGAAACTTAGGGGCCATCACGACGCTCGACTGGCTTCCCCATCCCGGGTATGAATTCGGTTCGATCGTCGCCGATCCATTGAATCCCAAGGTGAGTTATGCGGGCGGCCCAAGCGGGGGGATCGTCAAGGTCACTTATCCAAGTGGCCAATGGATCAACGTCAGCCCTAACATGGACTCCAGCTTGTCCCTGCGACATGTCGGGAATCAGCCGCTCATCTGGTCGCCCACGAATCCTCACGAACTCTTCGCGGGCTTCCAGTGCCTGATGTCCACCACCGATGGCGGCCAGCACTGGAAGAAACTCAGCCCGGATCTTGGCGTTCCAAATGGCGCCACTCCCCCGCCTGCCGGTATGCCGAGGCCTGGAACAGTCGGAGGCGGAGGAGGTGCTGGCGGCTCGGTCGAGACACCTATCGATGAGGAAGAGGAAGAAGAGGCCTTGATGGAGCAAGGAGGCGGCGGACTGGGAGGATCCATCGAATCCATCTCTCCGTCGAGCATCAACAGCGGAATCATTTGGATTGGGACGAACAATGGGCTGATCAAG
>JAYROD010000063.1:0-5901 GCA_041911835.1 Fimbriimonadaceae bacterium
AGCGTCTGTACGTCCATGGGTCGATATGCCTTGTCGAAGCCGGTCCCTTCGATGTTCTCGAACGGACCCACCGTGTACCACCTTTGCGCCGAAACGAAGGGGATCGTGATCACTTCCTTTCCAAGGGACAGACGAACCTGAGATACGCTCGGTCCATGGACGTCCTTCGGAGGTTGGACCACAGCCGGGAAATTGGACGACTCACCAGCCCTCAACCGAAAGCTGGCGAGCTTGTGAGCGGTGCTCCAGCCAGCAGGGGCTTCTAATTGCGGGTCGAAGGTGACCTCTCCCGCGCCGTCATTGACGAAGGTCAGGACCAGTTGGGAGTTCTTTCCCGGATATGCAGTCGGCCCATCGACGAATTCGATCTTGATTGTCGCGCCTCCCGCGGTGGTCGCGCAAATATTCGCCTGACTCAAAATCAACCCGCGCACACTAGTTGGAAACTGAGACTTGGGTCCGCCAGAAGCCGTGTCCGAAGGATTCTCAACCGCGGGAGGATCGAGGTCCTGAGGCGCCTCGACGGCCGCCGCTTCCAGAGCTTCGGCTGGGACTTCAGGCTCCACTGGAGCTTGCGCTGCCGCGACGTCGAGATCGTCCTTGGGTGCCTCGGGCGATGCTTCCGTCGACGCAGGAGCGGCTGTCTCAGTTGAAATCGGAGATGCGACCTTCACGCGCTCGATTGCCGCGATGAACTCGTCAATGGTTTTGGGTGGGTCAATCCCTCGCAGACCGTGCCCGCTGACGTAGTCCTGGCCGATTGGTTCAAGCCAATCCCCTTCGACCTTCGTCGTGGAGCCTAACATCGCGCCGACGACCATGGCATTCTGATCGCTAGCACCGCCCATCGAGGCGACGATCTTGACGCTATTGGAAAAGTCCCCACCGCCTTGAAGAAGCCCGATGAGAATGTAGCCAAAGTTGAGGGACGCATCGTAGGCGTCCTGGTGATCGATAGCGTCCAGAATGGCGTCCCGGGCCGCCTGCGGGCCGTCACCGTTTGTGGCGCTCCGGACAGCGAGGGTCACTAATCTCAATGCCGGACTATCAAGCGGCAGGCCCGCGCTGGCCGCCCGCACGAGCTGTGTCGGGGCAACCCCAGGTGCGGCCGTCGCAACTGCAAAGGCCAGCGCAACCGAGCACGCGACCGAGTCCCCGGAGTGATCGATCGAGGCGTCATAGTACGCGAATTCGGCTGCCCGATCGGGCGAACCGGAAAACACGAGACCCCAAAAGACCGTGCGGCCGAACGCCTGGCTGCCATTGCCGACTGGATTCTGAAATTTTCCGCTCAAAGGTGCGGTGAGCCCACGATCCAGATTGGCGAGCCCGAACGCAGTCTCCTGGGTCCGATAAATCCAGCCGTCGTGGAGCGATCGACTCAAAAGCTCAGGAGGAAGGCTCCGTCCAAGGTGATTCGACCAAACAAGCCAGGCGTCGAGGGCCTCGGAAGCGCTCATTCGAAGGGGAATCGGCTCATAGAAGTTGAGCTTGTGGTAATCCGTCCTGCCTCGAAGCGGCGCGCCGAGAGTGTTTCCGATGATCGCGCCCAGAATCGCGCTCCGCAACTGATCGTCCATCGCGTTCACTTTTACCTGAGTGGCACGCAAGTAAACTGAGCCTCGTGGGCCCGACCGACCGAGCGATATTCTATTGGATCAACGGCTGGCCCGATGGGCTGAATCCCCTGTTTCAGCTCATGAGCGAGGGGAACAAGTGGTGGCCGGTCCGTATCACCCTCGCGCTGCTCGCGACGTGGCTTATCTGGAACGGGCGAACCCGAGTTACCACCATCTTGGCGCTCATCGCGTGGCCGATCGCGAATTTCTCGGTCGACCTTCTTAAGCATGGACTTCAGATGTTGCGGCCGTGCGTCGAACTGCCCGACGTTCACCTCCGGGTAGATCCGCTGACGAGCTACGGCACGGCCAGCGCCCATGCCGCCAGCATGGCAGCGGTCGCAACGGCGATGTTTCTCGGTCTACGGTGGAAAGCTTGGCCTTGGATGGTCGTCGCATTCCTCGTGGGCCTCAGCCGAGTCTATGTCGGGGTGCATTACCCATCGCAGGTGCTCTTTGGATGGGCGACGGGCATCGCCATTGGCGCTGGCGTGTTCTATGCGGGCCAGTCGCTGCTCAAAACGAAAAAGCCTAAGGATGCGGATTCGGCTCCGGCCGAAGCACCGGCTGAGGAGTAGTTAAGTCGATGTTGCCCAGCGTCTCAAGAGGCTGTCCATTCACGTTGAACTGAACGGATTGGATTTCAGGGAATTGCCCCATGGTCCTAAGGATGCCTTCCACGATCGTGTGTTCATCCTCCGTCCCGTATGTCCGATCGAATTCCTTGCTGAACTCGATTGTCGCCACCCCATCTTTGATGGCGCACGTTTGGGCCCGGGCCGCTTCCGGGGCGACCTTGGACTGCGCCAAGAATTCATTCACCGCAAAAACCATCGGGTCCTTGCCCTCCGGCGATGCCTTTTCCGTCTTGTCAAAGACCAACTGATCGTCGTTGTAGTGCGGCTTCAGGACCGTGACGGACCGAGACTCGTGCTTCGTTGCTCCTTGGGCGGCAACGCCACGGTCTTCGGCAGAGACTTTATCCGCGCCTCCGAATTTGACGTAGGCGGCCAGCGCGCCGACGCCAAAGACTCCGACGCACAGCAACACCCACAATGGGAATGTGCTCCTATTTCGACGCTTCTTTGTTTTGGGCATCTCCCATGAACACCTTGAGGCCTTTCACGATGGCCGAAGCCACTGCGGTTTGGAACTCTGCAGTTACCATACGCGCGCGGTCGGTCTGATGATTCAAGAACCCGCACTCGACCAGGACCGCGGGGACGGTGGCGTTTCGAAGAACGGAGAATCCGCTGCTATAGATTCGGGTGTCGCTCCAGGTTCCCATCCCTGGCAAACCGCTCACTTTGACTATCTCGCTTTGAATGCACTCGGCCAGCAACATGCAGATGGGATTCTGATTGTGGAAGAACGTGATGGTTCCTGACCGACTGTTGTTGAGTTGATTCGAGTTGATGTGGATGCTCACGAAGATATCGGCTTTGCTCCTCGTCGCGATCGCGGGTCGCTCTTTAAGCGGAATCTTGGTGTCGTCGTTCCGGGTCATGATGACGGCGGCCCCTTCTGAGGAAAGCTGCCGGGCGAGTTGGCGAGCGATCTTCAGGGTCAGGTCTTTCTCGTTGACTGGGGGTTTGCTCCATTGAGTCCCGGCGTCTTCGCCGCCGTGGCCCGCATCGACAACGATGGTCTTGCCGGCTAATTTGCCGTTTGACGACTTCGGTTTGAGCAGTCTGAGTTTGACGACGGATCCTTCTTGGCTCAGCAAGAAGCCGAATGCCTTCGTAGTCGTGATGACGACGCGTGTGCTGCCCTTACCGTCATCGAACGTCTCGACCGATTCGACGAAATCCGACTTATCGATTTGAGGCTGATCAGCCGGCGCCGCCACGCTCGGCAGAAAGAGTTCGATTTTGGTTGGCTCGGTGTATCCGCCCGACGGCCGATTAGGCAGCGGCTTGGAGAGCGGGATCGAGAGCCAAGCCTCCGTGTCGCTTAGAGTTTGCAGCTGGATCGCGCCTGAGATCCGAGTAGGATCGACGGTAACGGTCGGGGCCGTCTGGCCGGCTGCCGCATCGGTTGCGGGTGAACCTCCAGGAACCACCTGAGCGGGCGGCACTCTCGGCAAAGGATCATACGTCGGCGTTGCGACCTTGTTCTCCACAAGCTTGAGCGCGTAAGAGCGCGAAGGGGACGCATCTTTAACCGGGAGCTTCGAGGCTCCAGGGCGCTCTACTACCAACCGAACGGCATCAGAACCGAATTGCTTGATCCGAATTCCCCCAGGAACGTCCTCAGTCGCTCCGCGCCAGAGCTTGGCGCCCTTGAAGTCGACGATAAGGCGTTCCGGGTTATCCAGGCTGAATTTCTTGGAGGACACCGTCAGCGTCGAATCGACCCGGATGCCGTCTTTCGTGAATTCAACATTGCGAATGATCCCGAGCACCCGGAGGCTGGTTCCTTTGGCATCCCATTCGGCGTCGGCGCCCAACTGATAGCACGCCGCGATAACGGGGATCAGTGGGCGGCCGGACACAACGCGCGAATAAACCCGAATGTGGCGGCCCTCGGCTTCGATGTCGGCTTCACTGTCGTTGAGATGGATGTCCCAGCCCCATTTAGATGCCAGATTCGGCGGAACGTAGCACTCGTCGCCCACGCGTACAGGACCGTCCGAGACCGAGCTCAGATAGGTATAGACAATGGAAACGGGGCGCGCGTCTTGTGCCCACGCTGTCGTCATTGCCATCCATGGTGTCAGACCGATCAGCAACCGCCTCATGGCGTATGGGCCCATTGTACACGGATTACTGGGTTTTCGTGCCACTTTGTTTCTGTTCTTGGTTCGGAGAGCCGAGTAGAATAGGGCTCTTCGGGCGATTAGCTCAGTTGGTAGAGCGCCTCGTTTACACCGAGGATGTCGGGGGTTCGAGTCCCTCATCGCCCACCACCGAATTGCATTCCTCGGGATGCGTTGCTTCGAACTTCGCAATGTTGAGTCCGGCTTGAGCAATCGTGGCCGGTGAACGGCGTCCTACAATAGAGTAGTTGAGAGTTATGGGGACGTTGCGTAGATGAAAGGCCTTGCCTGGCTGGGGATTGCCGTCACTTCGTTGGCAGGCTCGATGCTGTACGCTCCGAATTCGGCAGCGAGGTCGAGGAGCCAGAAGCAAGTTGTTTCGTCTTACGTCAAGGAAATCGCTCCCATATTCCAGAAGTACTGCTCGCCTTGCCACTTTCGCGACGGAGCTCCGGACGGCGTGGATTTCAGGAAGATCAAATCGGACGGGGACGTTCCGAAATTCGCAAACATGTGGGATCAGGTTCGGCGAAACGTCGATGCCAGAACGATGCCGCCTCCTGGTCGCCCCCAGTTGAGCGACGCAGAAAGGACGAAGATTCTCGATTGGATCGATCACTTGAACCCGAGCTCCGGAGGGGATGTCGACGCGGGCCGGGTCACCCTCAGGCGCCTCAATCGGCTGGAGTACGACAACACCATCCGAGAGTTGACAGGAATCGACTTTCACGCGGCCGACGATTTTCCGTCGGACGATGTTGGATACGGCTTCGACAACATCGGCGATGTGCTTTCGATCTCGCCGCTGCTTATGGAGAAATATCTCGCTGCCGCGGAGCAGATCGCTGAGAAATGCATCGCCTTGCCGACGAACAAAAACATTCGGCTCGAGGGGCAGACGCTTCAGGCCGACGCCGGCTCTTCGAGGGCGCTCGAGGATGGCTCCGTGATGCTTTTCACTGTGGGCGAGGTCTATGGGATCATTGACATCTCGACACCAGGCAATTACGTGCTCCGGGCAAAAGCTTGGGGTCAACAAGCGGGTCCCGAGCTCTGCAAGATGACGCTGAAGGTCGACAACGCCGCACAGGCAACCGTCCAGGTGGCTGCCGAGAAGCGGAATCCTCAGGTTTACGAAGTTCCTATTACTCTGTCGAAGGGCTCTCATCGGATTGCGGCGGCATTCATCAACGATTATTACGATCCGAAGGTCCCCAACCCGGCCGTGAGGGATCGCAACATGGTTGTCGACTTTGTGGAAGTCACTGGACCGGTTGGAGCCAGCCAATCAGTGCCTGAATCACAGAAGCGCATCATTTTTGAGGTACCGACAGCGGACAACCAAGAAGAGGTTGCCAGAAAGGTCCTCGGAGCGTTCGCCCAAAAGGCGTTCCGACGTCCTGCGACCTCCGAGGAGGTCGATCGCATTATGGCGATTTACGGGATGGCTCGCCGTAACAAAGAACCGTTCGAGCGAGGCATACAACTGGGAGTGGAGGCGATCCTCGTCTCGCCGAACTTCCT
>JAYROD010000064.1:0-15517 GCA_041911835.1 Fimbriimonadaceae bacterium
AGCAAGCTTGCGTTGAATCTGTCTTTGCCGGTCATCCTGAAAGAGGATCGCCGCTAGGACGGGGGCTGCTTCTTCTGCCACCCTCGTGGCCTCGTCGATGACGCCATAGCATTCAGTGTGAAGTGCGATGACCCCGAGCATCAATCCCTTATGCTTCAAGACCACCGTTGCAGACCGTTGCTTTTCCGGTTCGGACTTAACCGCTTTCAGGGCATGGTCGATGCGGTGCTTGAGCTGGGCTTCGCTGAGGTCTTTTCGAAATTCAAAAGTCGCTCCTTCAAGCCCCTCTGGCAACGTGCCCTCTTCCGCGAAGGCGGCGAATCGGTCAGCCAAATGGTTAACGACATAAAGGGACACCCCGTCCGCTCCAGACATCTCCTTCAACGTGGTGCAAAGCTCATGAGCAAGCCGCTGCCCGCTCACTTCGGGTCCTTCGAGGAGCCTAGCCGCCCAAAGGTCTCGCCTGCCCTTCCGCTCGAGCTCACGGCAGTAGTCCTTGAGCCTTCTGAAGCTTTCCCGCAACTCCATGTACTGTGTGGGGTCGGGGCCATGGATGGGGACCTGCGGAACGATTGGCGCTTCCCGCGAGACAGTCATGACTATGCGACCTTGATTGAGCAGCAAGCCGATGGAAAGTACAGCGAGCGTCTGAGCAAGAATGAGCGGATTCATCCCGCCGTGCAAATTCGAGCCCACCAAGAGCCAGGCTGAGGCGATCGGAGCCATAGCCGCAGGATTCGAACCGTAACGCGCCACCGCATATGCAATGGGCAGCAGCACAAGGAATCCGAATGCGTCGAGATACCCTAAGGTTGAGGCCAGATAGGCAATGACCCCCGCATCGGCAACGGCGAGAAAGCCGGATGTTCCAGGATTTCGGAGCCCTCGCTTGTCGAAGAGGTAGCCGACCACAGAGCAAGAGGCGATGAACGCCGCTATCGGCCAGGCCACGTCGAAAGGCGGCTTGCCGAGAGCGAAGCCAACCAGGGCCAGTCCTCCTGCCAATGCCAATCGAATCGTGAACTCAACCATGCCTGCTTGCTTTAAGTTTCGGCATGAAAAACCTCAAGCTGGAGGTGAGGTTTTTGTCCCGGTCAGGATTCGAGGGGATCCCGGGGCTTTTCAATCGGCTTGGCGCGCTTTTGCGGCTCCTGGACGATCGGCGCCGCGCCTGGTCCAAGCGAGATTCCCAGTGAATCTGCCATCTGCATGATTTCGAGAAGGACGGATTCACGCTGCTCCAGCTCTTCTTGGACGGTTTTGGCTTCAAGGAGGCATGAAAATTGGACGATAGGACCTTGAGCAGTCAGGTCGTATAGGCTGATATCCTCCGAACCCTTTCGGATCGCCTTCTGTTTGCCGGCCAACGCTCGCAGTCCCTCGGCGAAGTTCTGAGCCGTTTTGGCGGAGACGGCGCCCGCGAGTGTTAGGCTTAGCTTCAGGCGGCGAAACCGGCGCGCGCCGAAGTTCTCAATCGAGGCGGTAATTAGGTTGCTGTTCGGAATGATAATCAGCGAGTCTTGAGCGGTACGAAGGCGGGTGCTACGCAGGTTAATCTCCTCGACTACACCGTCGAGGTCGCCCATCTTGATCCAATCGCCGATCATAAAGGGCATGTCGAGCACAACGGTCAGAGACCCGAACACATTCTCGACGCTGTTCTTGGCGGCCAAGGCAATAACCAAACCGCCGATCCCGAGCCCGGCAATGAGTCCGGCGACATTGAAACCCATGGCTGCCGCCACAGCTACCGCCCCAAAGATAATCACTGCGGACTGCCCAAATCGACGGGCAAACGGCAGAATCAGATTGCGTTCGCGACGTGAGGCCTTGAGCGCCTTGGCATCGAATAAGTCGCAGCCGACCTCCCAAAGCGTGACGAAGACATAGGTAGCCGACAAGATTCGGAGAATAAGCAGAACCTGCTTCGCTCCTTCCTCGACATGGTCTTCCAACAGCAGTGAAGGTAGCCCCGATGAAAGCACAAGGGTAGCCGCAAAGAGCGCCAGCGCTCGCCGAGTGGCGCTCAGATGTTCGGACTTTAGTTCGCCGGCTTCGAATCGCCTTCGAAATCGAAATACGCGCGAGACGACTGCCGGAAAAATGAAACTCGCGATAAACGCTAATAGGAGCAGCGCTGCCATCCCGAGCCATTGCCAGGCCTCCAGGCCGAGGAATCCGGCCCTCAGCGCATCGGGAAGCCGGTCGATGAACTCCCGCTCTCCGCTTTGTGCCGAGGCAGGCGCCGACAGGCCGATCAAACAAGCAGCCCAGCCGATCTTCGCGCTCGATCTAAACATCCTTGCGGAGCACCTCTTCCTCCAACGTACCCGAGCGGGTTTGCAGGCCCTTGAACCCCATGGCGAATAGCGGCGCCAAGATAAGGGCGGGCAAGAAATTCTCGCTGGGGAGCTTGAGCACCCGGAGAAGTCCGAGTCCGATGGCGATGAGGATGCAGCCTCCTGCGGCGCTCGTTTCGGCCATGAGCTCCGGCCGCTTAACGAGGACCTTGAGCCGTCCGGCCATGAGTGTCAGCGTTCCCTGAACGACGAGCACGACGAATGCGGTTACTAAGACGCCTGCGCCTAACGTCGCCGCAAAGAACACCGCCCCGATCCCATCCATGATCGACTTGAGCGCCAGGAGATCGATTTTGCGCTCGACGCCATCTTGGATGCAGCCCAAGAGCGTCATCGGGCCGACGCAAAAGAGCACGCTCGTTGTGATCAGCCCCTCGTTGAACGTCCCGGACCCGCCCAGCAGGCCACGAGCCCATTCGGCGAAGACGGCGAGGCCGTGGTCGATGCCCACGAGCGCTCCCAGCACACCACCGAGCCCAATCGCCAACGCAACGACCAGCACGTTCTTGCTTTCGAGAAAGAGCTTGAGGCCCATGCCCACCGTCACGAGGCCGAGTCCGCTCAGGGCGATGGTCAGGTACGCCTGAGGGAGTCCTTTGCCGATGGCAAGCCCGAAAAGCGCCCCGACCGCGACGGTAGACGCATTAAGCAGCGTGCCCCTGAGTGGCATGGCGCTCATCCTTCGCCTCGAAACTGCATGGGGGTGCGCTCAATCGTCTTCAATCCAACCAGCCGGCAATAAAGGAGCGACACTGAGTTGAGAAAGCGTCCTGCGCCCGAATCGCCATTGGTGAGTTTTCCGGACATGAGCTGAATCACCTCTCGCTCATTTACCTTTTGGTTAACTCGAAGGGCATTGCGCTTGCGAGCGATGATCAAGGGATGAAAGAGCAACCATCCGTAGGCCCGCATGAGTCCCACGAACGATACTCGCTTTCCGAGCAGCCCAAGCAGCAGCTTGGCCAGCGCGTTAAAGGCGAAATACGGAATCCAGCGGATTCGGGTCCAGAGACTGAAGAACGTCAAGCTGTTAAGCAGCCTATTGCGCTCCTGATAAAACGTCACGAACGACGAGGCTTGCTTCTTCGTGGTAGCGGAGCCGAAGTGTTCCACCTTGGAATCGTTCGAATGCTTTGCTTTCAGCCCCATGAATCGGACGCGGAATCCCAACCACGCATCTTCTGAGTAAGCGAAGTAGTCCGGATCGAAAGGCAGTCCGATCAATCCCTTTTTGAAAATGAGGGAGCAGCCGCTGCAATAGAAGATGTCCGACGGATCGTCAAAGGCCCGCATGATGTTCTGGCCCATGAAGTTAAGCGTGCCATTGCGCAAGTAATCCCGTTCGGGTACGCCTTGGGTCTTGATGAGCGAGGACGCGATGGCTACGTCTTCGGGTTCGACTGCTTGGACGAGGGACGATAGCCACCCTGAGGAGACTTCCGTGTCGTTATTGAGCAAGACGACGAGGCTTCCTCGGGCGTGCTCAACGCCCCGGTTGTTGCCCTCCGCGAATCCCAGATTGGCCTCGTTTTGGACGACTTCCACTGCTGGAAACCGGCTTCGAACGTATTCCACCGACCCATCGGACGATGCGTTATCAACCAGGATGACCTCGAATGGTTGATAGGCCTGAGCCAGAACGCTCTGCAGACAGGCTTCGAGAAACTCCCTTCCGTTGTAGTTCAGCACCACAACAGAAACAAGCTCGGCCATGCGCTCAGGCTAACCGTTTTTGGCGGCGAACTGCTTCATGAAGTCCGCCATTGCTTCGCAGCCGGCCTTTGGAAATGCATTGTAGATGCTCGCCCGAATCCCACCCACGGATCGATGACCTTTCAGGCCATCTAGCCCTTCGGCCGCCGCTTCCTTGACGAAGCGATCGGTGAGTTCTTCGCTCGGCAAAGTGAACGTGATGTTCATCATCGACCGGTTTTCCTTCTGGGCATGGCCGCGGTAATAGCCTCCCGAGGTATCGATCGCGTTGTACAGCACAGCCGCCTTATCTTCGTTGCGCCGCTGCATCTCGCGGGTGCCCCCCTGTCGCTCGACCCACTTGTAGACCAGACCACAAACGTAAATGCTCCAGCAAGGCGGAGTGTTGTACATCGAGCCGTTTTTGGCGATGAGCCGGTAGTCGAGCATCGGATGGAATTCCTTGGGAGCCTTGTCGAGAAACTCATCGCTTATCACGACAACGGTCGCACCGGCCGGTCCCATGTTCTTCTGGGCGCCGGCGTAAATCATGTCGTACTTCCGAACGTCGATCGGTCGCGAAAGGATGTTGGAAGACATGTCGCAGACGACATCCATCGGCAGCGAAACGTCGGTTCGAAAATCGACGCCTTGAATCGTTTCATTGCTCGTGAAGTGGAGATAGGCTGAATTTGGCGTGTAGTTGAGGCTCGTCAGGTCCGGAGCACGATCGTAGTTGCAGTCCTTGCCCGACCACACGAGGTTCACGTTTCCGACGTGAAGCGCTGCCTCATAGGATTTGCGGCCCCATTCGCCGGTGACGATGTAGTCCGCCGTAGTGCCTTCCCGAAGATACGACATCGGGAGCATCGTATTCTGCATACTCGCGCCGCCCTGCAGGAACATCACCTGGTAGTTGTCCGGCACTTCCATGACCTTTCGGAAGTCCGCGACCGCTGCATCGAGAATGTCGCCGAAAACCTTTCCACGGTGGCTCATTTCCATGACGCTCATCCCGTGACCCTTGTAGTTCATCATGTCATCTCGAATCTCTTCGAGGACTTCGACAGGGAGAGTGCAAGGGCCGGCAGAAAAGTTAAAAACCCTCGCGTAAGGTTGAGTCATGACCGCGACGCTCATGAGATAGATTGTACACCCTGTCGGGCGAAGTCCCAGCTAGCGGGGTAGGCCAGGGAACAGCTCGCGATTGATGCCCCGAACGTCAACGAGCCATTTGCCGTGGTCCTTGACCATTGGCAGCTCGAACTTCTCGTCGTAGGCGATCCCGCTAAAGTAATTGCGCCACATGCTGATGCTGACAGCCGCTTCTGTGTCGTTGATGATTCGATCGGACCGGATCGCAAACTTGAAGCGATAATATTTGCCGGAGACGTTTACGGCGTAGTCCCATTGTTGGCTGACCTTGGCCTTGTCTTCGCCGGGCAAGTAACTGAGTTCGGTGAGCTGATCCACGTTGCCCAGCGACAGCGCGGTCATGAATTTGCCCGCTACCGAACTGGGGGACTCGCCACCGAGGAGAAAGATGCCGACGACGAGGGCAACGCCGGCAAGCCCGGCGACCATGACCCAGCTTGCCTTGCCTGAACGAATCATATCCTCGATTAAACCTCAGTACAACCCAAATGGATTTCGGCCGAGAAGGTGAGTTTGATCAGAGTCGACCTTCCACCTTCCTCGGTCTCTGCGCAGAACCCAGGCCATGAAGACGTACTCCCCGTTGGATAGGCGGTATTGGGCATCGACAACCACGAAGTCCTGAAACCGCGTTGTTCGGGTCATCTGGACGGCGGCTCCCCATGTCTGAAGCTGCATGACGTCCGCCTGTAGCTCGGCGACCGTGGGCGTCCCGATCGGTTGGAGGACGACCCGCTGAAGATCCTCCATATTTCGCGAAAGCGCAGCTTCCTGGAACAGCCGCACCGAGCTTTCTGGACCGATCTTCTGTTCGGATGCAAAGACCGTTAGGGTCAATAGGCTCAAAAGGATCGCCGCGGCGATCGATGAATTTCGTGCGGCTTTGGAGTCCATCCGAAGGAAATGCTACCAGCAACTGAACGGAATCGTGTGGAATCCGTCAGGACATTCAGTAAGATACGGTAGAGGCGAAATCATGAGTGACTTTTCCAGGCGAGACGTGTTAAAGGGGGGCGGAGTGATTGCGATTGGCTTGATGGCCCCACCTTGGCTGTCCGCCATCGCCAAGGCAGACATGCTTCGCCAGGCGAAGGGTGGAAAGGTCGATCCCGATAACGTGCTGGTCGTCTGCCAGTTCTCGGGAGGAAATGACGGCCTCAACACAGTCATTCCCTATGCCGACAAGCAGTATTACACGCTTCGCCCGACGCTCGGGATCGCAGACAGCGCCGTTCTCAAGCTCGACGAGCACATGGGCCTCCACCCGTCCCTGACCGGTCTTTCTGACCTCTTTAAGCAAGGCAAAGTTGCGATCGTTCAGAACACGGGATACCCGCAACCGAACCGCTCACACTTTAAGAGCATGGAGATTTGGCAGTCGGCGAGCCCCGACGGGACCCTCAAATATGGCTGGATCGGACGCCATTTCGATGAGCGCATGGCGCACGGAGCCATCGACACCGTTGCCGCGATCGGACTGTCCACGGACAAGCCCCGCGCCCTCAACGCCCATGACGCCAGCATTCCGTGTTTTGCGAGCCTTACTGACATTCAGTCGATGGTTGGCGATCCGGATGCCGAGCGGATGCTTCGCCAGATCCAAGGCATGGACGCTCAACAGGGCTCCGATGAGCGAGTGGTCCAGCAAGCGAACAAAACCGCACTCGATGCTATGGCCAGTCTTCGGGACAAGCTTTCGAAGTTCACTCCCAAGCAGACATACGGCAACGATGCGTTTGGACAGGGCTTCAAGCAGATTGCCCAGCTCATCGCGACGTCGCCCCAGACTCGGGTGATCTATTTCAGCGCCGGCGGATTCGACACTCACGCTCGACAGGCCGACACCCACGCGAAGCTCATGCAAGGATTCGGAGATGCGATCAACGCATTCCAGAAAGAGCTTGAGGCGTGCGGGAAAGCCGACAAAGTCGTCACGTTGGTCTTCAGCGAGTTCGGTCGACGCTCCTATGAGAACGCTTCCGGCGGCACGGACCATGGCGCCGCTGCGCCGATGCTCCTGATCGGTCAAAAAGTGAAGGGTGGTCTATATGGACCCATCCCGAACCTAAGCGATCTTGCCGACGGCGACCTCAAGTTTGCCATCGACTTCCGCCAGGTCTACGCAACCACGCTGGACAACTGGATGGGGGGCGATTCAAACGTCGTGCTTGGCGGCAAGTTCACGACGCTCGACGTGCTAAAGTCATAGCGTCGTCTTCTTTCATCGATTCGAAAATGCGGCCCAGGGTACGGGCCGCTTCTTCTTTGGGAAGGTTGCCCAGGTGTGCGATGCGCTCCAGCCGATTGACTGGTGATCGGTATCGAGCGGAGCCTTTGCCAAGATCCTTGACGCTGTTCAGATAATAAGCCTTGGCGAGAGCGTTCATAAGCGGTTGCGCTCCGACAAAGGCGACCGCGGCCTCGTCCGCCTCGTCTTCGTGGCGACGTTTGAGCTTCAGCAGCAATCGAGCTGACGCGGCCGCAGCCAGCAGCATGAGGCTGATTGCCATGAGCGCGGCGAGGCCCTCCTCGAGGCGCCCTCCGAGCGTCATGGCTATCATTCCGGTACCCAGGGTGAGCGTCATTCCCAACAAGAGGACTCGCATCGTTTCAATGCCATGCCTGAGGTGCCGGACCTCGTGGGCCATCACAGCGAGAAACTCGTTGAGGTCCAGGGCCGAAAGGAATGAGTCCGTGATTCCAACCCTGCCTCCGCCGAGGCAATAAGCACCCGCGGTCTTTCTCGCGGTCGTTTGAGCCAAAAAACAGGTCCGCAGCTTGGCTCCCATGCGCTCGGCAAGCGCGAACAGCTCGGTGTTCCAGGCCGCATTCGGAAACACGACGATCTGCCCCGGGATCATCATCTGCTTGAGGCTCGACCAAACGAGCCCCCAAAGCCAGATCAGCACGCCGATCGCGACAAATACTGGGATCATCTGCGATAACGCCAGATGGGCTGAGTAAGCGTACATGCCAAAACCCACCATCGCTAGGGCGAGGCCGGGTGGGGTGGTGAGCATGACGGCTTGGGCTCCGAAGAGCCTCGAGAATTCCCTCTTCGACCACCGCTTCGAAAAGGCGAAGTTCGGGTTCCGAAAGAGGGCGATACCCACAAGCGATTGGGAGATGATGGTGGGAAGGGTCAATCCAAGTCCAAACAGGGCGAGACGGAGCGGAGTCTCGATCCCTACGGTGGCGGAGAAGCAGAGTGCGGCCCAACCGGAAGAGCCGATCAGAACGTTCAGCAGAGTCCACGAGCGCGCAGGCACGCCGCCGCCCTGGGATCGCGCTGCAAGCGCCATCGCCACGATCGGCCAGCCCAAAAGCAAAAACAGCCCCGCCCAAGCCATTCCAATTGGCTTATTCCACGTCCGCCGTGATTGAATCGAACCTATCTTCCGTTTGTTGGCTCGACCGTGACTGGAATCGTCAGCTTGATGCCCTTCGAATAGGCTGAAAGGGTGGCGCTTCCCGCTTTTACCCCGTGGAGCATTCCTCCCTGATCGACCCACGCTCCTCCAGTGGCGGACCAGAGCACCTCTGCATTGGAAACGGCTCGACCGTCGGGACCGATGACGTAATAGACGCTATTTCCGCCGACCTGGACACGGTTCGAGCCCTGGATCGCCATTTGCCCTGGGTCGACCGGTGGTGGAGAAGGCCCAAAAATGAGCACCGCGTTCGATATGGGCCTCTCCTTGCCGTCGCTTGGCCGATTCAAAGTGTTGCCCATGAGATCGATCGTCGTGCTCCCCCCACCATCCAGGTTAATCGCTTCATCGCAGCCCAAGCGAAGCATGATCCCGGCAAGTTCCTCGAGCGACGCCCCATCGCTCATCTCTTGGCGCCCATCGACGACGACGAACAGGATGTCTCCCGACTTGGATTTACCGAGGGCAGTCCTTGGGTGACGCTTGAGAGCAAAGGAGTCCTGGAATCCTTCGTATTGCCAGTCGACGTTCACCTTCGAATTCCTAACCAGAAACGGCCCGCCACCAATGACGTTGTCGACCTGTGACCAATCCATCCCCAGGGTATCCATGTCGATGCTTACCTTTTGGCCCGGATGAAGCCGGACGAGTTTCGCCGCCATCTTCCCACGGGCGGCAAGAATCACGTTCCCGGGCTGCACAGGGAGCGATGCCACATCGCTGTACAGCAGGTCGATCGTGGCCTCGTCGCGGCCAGTGGGCCGCCACTTGGCGTCAGGCGCCTTGAGTACAGCGTAAATGCAGGGTGGCTTGGCAAGGGCGACTCCGGCGGTTTCGGTGTTGAGCACGAGTCCATTGTCGCCACAGTCCTCGTTGATGCCGGTCAGCGCCAGATCTTCTTCTCCGGCAGCGCGAACCTTTCCGTGCCAATCTAGAACACCGCTTCCCGACCAACCCTTACCCCACCCAAAAACGGCCCGCTTGGGATATGGCCTGCTGACGAGTTCGCCATTCCTGACCATCGCGCCAAGTGGGTCGCCCGTGAACGGAAAGTAGTCCGCATTGATCCCTCCAATGGCTCCCGCTCGCTTCACGAGCGCGGACAACTCTTCGCGCCCTTTCGGCTCGTCTTGCTGGTAGACCTTAAGGTCGGCCAATTCGGCGCGGATGGCGAAACCTG
Organism: Fimbriimonadaceae bacterium; assembly: GCA_041911835.1. Taxonomy (GTDB): domain Bacteria; phylum Armatimonadota; class Fimbriimonadia; order Fimbriimonadales; family Fimbriimonadaceae; genus JAYROD01. Next base: position 9,819 of record JAYROD010000064.1, read on the forward strand.
GTGCTCCCGGACTGAAGCGCAGGACATGGGTGATTCTGGGTGTCGAGGGATCGACCTCCATGCGGTAACTGAGCCCCGGCGCGATGAGCTTGTCCCACACTTGGGCGGGCGACAGCTGAGCAATTAGTGCAAGGAGAATTCCTAGGCCGGTTCGCATGAGGTTTCCAGATAGGTGAGAGTACCTGCCGAGGCATCGAGTTGGGCCTTCAATCCGAGCGGAAGGCTCAGCATTGCCCGGGCATGCCCAAACGGAAATTTGATGATTGACGGCACGTCGATGCGCTGCAGGCGTTCCGCTACAATCTCCGCCCAGGGTCGCCGGCCGATCGTACTGTCTTCTCGGTCGTCCGTCCCGGTCATCTCGCCGACGACGATGCCCGCCGCGCTCTGCAAAATTCCAGCGTTGAGCAGGTGCGTGAACATTGCGTCGACCCGGTGAGGGTTTTCGTCGACATCCTCGATCAGCAGGATCTTGCCGGCTGCGTCGAGCGGATCCGGCGTCAGCAAACTGTCGCACAACAGGCATAGACATCCACCGGTCACCTCGCCGGTAGCCGATCCAGGGACCACCATTTGGCCCTTCGGTGCGTGAAGTGGGATGCTCGGGTCACCCTTCAGCATGCTCAAGAACGATTCATAGACCCAGGGCTCACGCTCGGTTACGAAAGTCAGGGCCATCGGTGCGTAAAACGTGGCCAGCCCACGACGATTCAATGCGAGATGAAGGGTCGTGACGTCGCTAAACCCGATGAACATCTTTGTGCTTCTCGCCATTGCGTCGAGATCCAGGTGGGGCATGAGTCGGGCGCAACCGTATCCGCCGCGAGAACAAAGCACGGCGCTGGATTCAGTATCCAGAAACGCATTCATCAGGTCGCTCGCGCGATCGGCATCCGATCCCGCCAAGTAGAAGTCACTATCGAGAACGTGCGGGCCGAGCCGAGTTCGATATCCGGCCGCCTCGAGGACCGCCAAACCGCGCTGGAGCTTCTCCTCCAGAATGGGAGAGGCTGGAGAGACGATGCTGATCGTGTCGCCAGCCTTGAGAGCTCGTGGCTTTCGCAAACGGGAGCCGCCTAGCCGGGCGCAATGACGATTCGCCGATTCGGTTCCTCGCCCTCGCTGTACGTCTGCACGCCCTCGGTGTCTTGAAGAGCCTTGTGAACCACTCTTCGCTCGAACGCAGGCAGCGCGTCGAGCACAGCCTCCTCCCCCCGCTCCCGCACTTGCTCGGCGATTTGCTGGGCCAGCTTTGAGAGAGCCGCCTCGCGGCGCTCGCGATAATGGTTGCCGTCTAGCGTGACTCGCACTCCATTAGCCTGTCGTCGGGCCATCATGACGTTGACCAGATACTGAAATGCGTTCAGCACTTCGCCATGCTTGCCCACGAGATAGGCGACGTCCTTGCCGTCGAGTTCTAGGTTGACGTACCGACCGTTGAGTTCTTTCAGCCGTACCTCGCCCACTAGCTTCGCGAGATTCAAAATCTCTTCGACGATCTCGATCGCGACGTCCGCATCGGAGTCGCTCGCAACCGCATCAGGACGCCCCTCTTCGCTCTCTGTATCTTCTTCGGATGACGGTTCGGCCCTCGCCTTCACGCCGCGAGCCGGCTTAGCAGGTGGCTTCTCAGTCTTCTCCGCCTTCTCGGGTTTCGAGCGTGCCGCGGCCTCGGCTTTTTCGGGCTTAGCCGACTTGGCGGGAGCCTTCTTGGCGGGCTTTGGCTTTGCGGCAGCGCCATCTTCAGGCAGGACCTCTGCCTTGATCCGGACGCTGGCCTTTCCAAAAAGCCCCTTGGCCTCTTCGAGAACGGTTACTTTGATCCGTTCTCGATCGACCCCCAATTTGGTGGAAGCCGCCTGAGCGGCCGCCTCGATGCTTGTTCCTTGTATCTCGATGGATTCCATATCTGTATCTGGTCCGAGTTTATTTCTTCTTTTTCGGTTTCGGCTTTTGGACCTTCGGAGTGCCGGTGCCCTTGAACATCGAACCGTTGACATGGCCGTTCGATCCATTCAAGGGGTAGACCCCTCCGTCGGGAGTGTTGACTTTCTTCAGCGGCTCGAGCGGCATTCGATAGGCCCGAAGCGACTGGAATGTCGAAAGTATGTTCGTGAAGATCCAGTAAAGCACGAATGCCGAAGGCAGCGGCCAGAAGAACATCACGATAGTGAAGAAAATGGCGATCCCGACGCCCATGATGCGTTGCTGCTTCATGTTCGAAGGATCAGAAACCGGCGCGAGCAAGGTCGTGATGATCATGCTGACGCCATAAATCACCAGCAGCGGGTAATCCATTTCGCCCAAGTTCGGAGCGGTAATGCCATGTGTGCTGGGGGCAAACGAAGGAGTAACCCAAAGGAATGTTCCCTTCGTGAATTCAAACCGGTAGTGCAGCATGCACTGGTACACGGTCAAGAAAAGGGGAAGCTGGATCAGCGCCGGGACACATCCCGCCATCGGGTTGATCCCGTATTCCTTATACAGCTCCATGGTCTTAATCTGGAGCTCTTGTCCCGTATAGCGGTCCTTCAACTCCTTCACTAGGGGCTGGAGTTGCGACATCTGCCTGGACCACATCAACTGCCGCTGCGCCAACGGCCAGATGATCGCGCGAACCACGATCGCCAGGAGCAGCGCTGCAAACGCATAGCTGAAGCTTGGTACAGCGCCGGTTAGATGGACCAAGAAATCGATAAGCTGATAGCCGGGGATCACTCCCCAGACCAAAGACGTCTTATTCGCTTTGCTCAGAGCGACGACGGTTTGGTCATAGAGTTCGCCGGGAGAGATTTGGGAGTATGGGAACTGCTGTCGCGTCTTCTCGATCTTAGGGACCGTGACGGCGACCGGTGTCGTCCATTCCGGTTTGCCCTGGAGCGAGCGGTGCTTGCCGACGAGGCTCATGAACGCCATCGTCAGCTTTGTCGAGTCGTCCCTTTGGACGCCGCTTTTGTATTTCGTATCAGCGGCCATCGTCTCGGCGGCCAGCTTGAGCTGATCCGCCTGATCTTGGGTGATCTTCTTGCCTTTGACGTCCTCACCCAATTTCGACTCGTAGAGCGGAAGTTGCGTTTGGATATCCACGTCGCGCAACTCGGACTGCATGACCTGCATCTCCTGGAGGATTTGCTGGCTCGTGCGCGGGTCCGGCGGCTTGTTCATGTTGCCGAAAAAGATCTGATATCCCAAGAACAGCGTTGTCACGAGCAACGCAGTCTGCAGGAAGTTGTTCTTGGGTGCGGGCTTACTCATATTGGGTTAGGGGACCGGATCATATCCGCCGGGTCGAAACGGATGGCACCGACAAATGCGTTTGAAGCCCATCCAAGATCCCTTGATAAGGCCATAGCGCTCCACCGCTTCGAGCGTGTACTGCGAGCAACTTGGGGTGTAACGGCAAGAAGGCGGCATAAACCGCGTCGATTTCTGATAGCCTCTGATCAGCATCACTCCGATTCGCCGTCCCATCTTGCCTTTGCCTTATCGAGTGTCTCGCAAAGATCCGCTCGCAACAGATCGCTCTTCACTTCTACGGACGTGAGGTTCGCGGCGATTACAAAATCGTACGATCCTGCGTTCCAATCGGCACATTGGCGGTAAGCGGCCCGAAATCGTCGTTTCACTTTGTTCCGCCTTGCGTGGCATCCCAACGCTCTCGGTGTGGCGATGCCAACCAAGCCAGTTCCCGGCAAGGCGAAAACCCTGCAATGCTCGCCTTGGGCTCGCTTGCCTGTGCGGTAGATCTCATCGAATCGACGCTTGCTGGGGCCCGCTATCGCGCGGCGATGCGCACGCGGCCTTTCATCCGGCGGCGCTTGAGCACATTCCGACCGTCTGCTGTGCGCATGCGAACTCGAAATCCATGCGTCGTGAACTTATGTCGGTTATTCGGCTGATAGGTTCTCTTCATACTACGGTCCGGTAGGGTTCAAGGTGGAAAAGAGTAGGATACCCGTTTTCAGCCTATGGGAGGGGGTCATTCACCGCCCAAATATTCCCGGGGATCGGCGAAGCTCCCTTTGATCGCCGTCGCCGCCGCCGTGATTGGGCTGACTAAATGGGTCCGCGAGCCCGGTCCCTGACGGCCCTCGTAAGGACGGTTGCTGGTTGAGGCGCTTCGCTGCTGGGGTCGCAAAATGTCCCCATTCATCCCCAGGCACATGCTGCAGCCGGCGTTGTGCCACTCGAATCCCGCATCCTTGAAAATGCGATCCAGCCCCTCGAGTTCGGACTGAGCCTTCACCGCCTCGCTTCCGGGAACGACCATCGCGCGCACTCCACTTGCGACGCGCCTCCCTTGCGCGATCCGGGCGGCTTCTCGAAGGTCTTCGATGCGAGAGTTCGTGCACGAGCCGATGAACACCGTGTTGACCGGCACATCCATCATCCTGTTCCCTGGCCGGAGTCCCATGTACACGAGCGCGCGCTCCTCGCTGTGGTCTCTCGGTTCCGGGACTGCGCCATCGATGTCGATCGTCATCGCGGGTGTCGTTCCCCAGGAAACCTGAGGCTTCAGCGCAGCTACGTCGAGGGTCTCGGAGCGATCGAACGTTGCTCCCGGATCAGTGGCCAGCGACTTCGAATACGCTTCAAGCGCCTCGAACTCTCTGTCCTTGGGCGCAAACGGGCGGGAACCTTCAGCGATGTAGGCCAAAGTGATGTCGTCGGGCGCGACCATGCCTGCGCGAGCACCCATCTCGATAGACATATTGCAGATGGTCATTCTGCCGCTCATCGGAAGCCGCCGAATCGCCTCGCCGCGATATTCGACTACGTAGCCAGTCCCGCCGCTCGCTCCAATCTGGCGGATGATTCCGAGAATAAAGTCCTTGGCCGTGATCCCGAGTCCAGGGGTCCCGCTCAACTCGATCGACAAAGTCTTTGGCTTCTTGGGCGCGCGCAGCGTCTGCGTGGCCAGCACGTGCTCGACCTCAGTCGTGCCGATGCCAAACGCCAGCGCACCAAACGCTCCGTGGGTGCTCGTATGGCTGTCGCCACAAACGATCGTCAGGCCAGGCAACGTGATGCCAAGCTGGGGGCCGATGACGTGGACGATTCCCTGTTTTTCCGACATGTACCCGTAAAGGGGGATTCCAAATTCCTCGCAGTTCTTCGATAGGGCCGCAAGCTGTTTGCCGCTGAGTGTCGATTCGTCGATCGGCCGTCCGTCCGTGGGGACGTTGTGATCGACCGTCGCGAAGGTGAGATCGGGGCGGCGTACCGTCCGTCCGAACTCCCTCAAACCGTCGAACGCTTGGGGAGAAGTCACTTCGTGGATGAGGTGCCGATCGATGTAGAGCAGCGTCCCTCCTCCCTCGAGTTCGGCGACGGCGTGACTATCCCAGACCTTGTCGAACAACGTACTTGGCATCACGAATATTCTACGCCTTCGGGCCCCTAGGAGGCGGGGGGCTTGTCGGGTATAACTTCAATCCGCCTGGGGAGTTGCCCGAGTGGCCAATGGGAACAGACTGTAAATCTGTCGGCGAATGCCTTCGAAGGTTCGAATCCTTCACTCCCCACCAGGATTCCTAAATCAAACGCAAGCCCCTGCCAGGGCAGGGGCTTGCGTCGTAAGGGCCTACTCCTTCAGGGATGAGCGTTGGCGGGCCCGCATGCAAAGAGCGTGGCGTTATTGATGGCATACGTCGTTCCATCCGGCCCGATGAGAGTCGGCGTATAAGCTTCACCGATCC
>JAYROD010000065.1:0-6677 GCA_041911835.1 Fimbriimonadaceae bacterium
GCGGCGTCACTCGGCAACCACGAATTCGACCGCGGACCTGCGACCCTCGCCGCCTTCATCAAGCAGGCCCAATTTCCTTTCGTCTCCGCGAACATCGACGTCAGCCAAGAACCGCTGCTGAAAGACCTGGTCAAGGCGAGCGTCGTGCTGACCGTCGGAAAGGAGCGGATCGGCATCGTCGGCGCGGTCACACCCGACCTCTTCACCATCAGCTCCCCAGGGCCGAACGTGAAAATGCTCGATTGGCAAAACAGCGTGCAAAAAGCGGTCGATGACTTAGCGGCCCAAGGCATCGACAAGATCCTCGTCCTCAGCCACAGCGGATACGAATTCGAAGAGGACATGGCCAAGAAGCTCCACGGTGTCGACGTCATCGTCGGTGCGCATTCCCACACGCTTCTCGGCGCATTCACGAACCCCGATTTTCCACAGCCCAAAGGCGCTTATCCGACTATCGAGAAAGACGCCGATGGCAACACGACTTTGGTTCTTCAAGCGTGGGAGTGGGGAAAGGTGCTTGGCTGTCTGCAGGTGGATTTCGACGGCAAAGGACACGTCAAGGGCTGGAACAACACCGGGCTTCGAGCAGTGGATGACAGCATCCCCGACGACCCGATTGCCGCCGCGCTCGTCGCGGCATTCAAGAAACCAATCGAAGCACAAGCCAATGCGGTTGTCGGCAAAACCGACACCGGCATCACGCGGGATGGCGAAAACCTCATGGCATGCGTCATCGCCGACGCACAACTCGCCGCATGTTCAAAGCTCGAGCCGGTCGCCGCATTCATGAACCTCGGCGGCGTACGAGCAGGCGTCGACGCCGGACCCATCACCTATGGCGAAGCGATTCAAGTTCAGCCGTTCAACAACGGCATGATGGTCGTCGAATTGACGGGCGACGAAATCAAGAAAGCGGTCGAGTGGGGTGTCCGCCAGATGCCCGAATATCCGGGCGGCCTTCTCTATGTTTCGCACGGGACTTCATACGATGTCGATGCGAGCAAGCCGGTCGGGGAGCGTGTGTCGAACATTGTCATAGGCGGATCACCACTGGATCCTTCAAAGACGTATCGCATTGCGATGAACGCGTTCCTCGCCGGCGGCGGTGATGGACACGACGTGATCAAAGCGGCAAAGGGCCAGCGTTGGGATGCAGGGGTCTCCGACATCGATGCGCTGATTGAATATCTGAAGAAGAACAACCCGCTGAATCCGGTTGCGGAAGGAAGGATTAAGGTGAAGACGCCAACCCTGGGATTGCGCCTGCTCGATCGCGTAAGACTGGCTCTCCTGGGCCTGGGCTACTCGCCCCCCACCACCTCGACTAGCCCCGTATGCACATCGTAAACGGCTGCCACTAAGGATGTCTCACCAGAGTCGATCGCCCGCCTCACGGTTGCGCTCTCCATTCTGAGCATCTCGACCGTATGGCGAGCGTTTTCTCCGATGCTCGCGCGATACAAATCGTCGCCGCCGGCGCTTCGGGCGCGCGATACCGCTGTCGCAATCTGATATCGCAACATGCCTCCAGGCCCAGACGTCTCGCCGTTGACGATCTGCCCGACGGCCAGACATTGTGTGTGTCCGAGCACCATGACGAGGGGGACGTGGAGATCGGAGATCGCGATCTCCAGCATCCACTTCGCGCTGTCGCTTGCCACGTTCCCTGGCACTCGGCTGACGAACAGCTTGCCAAGCGGTTGGTTGAAAATGACGTCCGGCCCGACCCGTCCGTCTGAACACGCGACAATGGCCGCGACTGGCTTTTGGTTGTCGGCGAGCTCCGCAATCGTCTCCGGAGTGTAGTGGTAATGACGACTTTCGCCGGAGCGGAAGCGCTGATTTCCTTCCAACAGCGATCTCAGGACCTCGCTCGCTTTTGGAGTTAAGGGCATACATAGAAAGTACACCGAAAGAAGTCTTCCCTGCTTAGGGGGATCCTGCTGAGTATTTGTGAAGATAGTGTATGCTTGTCTATCTATGGTCTCAACCGCCGGGCCAAAGGAAATCCTCGCTCAAGCCTTCGGCCCCGATGCCGAATTCCGCGATGGGCAATGGGACTCCATCAAGGCCCTCGTCGAAGGCAGATCGCGCTGTCTGGTGGTCCAAAGAACCGGCTGGGGAAAGAGCGTCGTGTACTTCGTCGCTACACGCCTCCTGCGAGAGCGCGGCAGCGGCCCGACCCTCCTCATCTCACCGCTCCTCTCGCTCATGCGCAACCAAATCGCGCTGGCAAAGCGCTTCGGCGTCAACGCTGCGAGCATCGACAGCTCCAACATGAGTGAGTGGACGATCCTCAAAGCCGATTTCGAATCCGGCGCCATCGACCTCTTGCTCGTCTCACCTGAGCGACTGGCTAACTCCGATTTCCAAAGCGAAGTCCTCAGCGTGTATCTCAAGAATCCCGGTCTACTCGTCGTCGACGAGGCCCACTGCATCAGCGATTGGGGACACGATTTTCGCCCCGACTACCGCCGCATCGTCCTCCTCATCGAAAAGCTTCCAAAGGAAGTTCCCGTCCTCGCCACAACCGCCACCGCCAACGACCGAGTGGTCGAGGACATCAAAAGACAATTAGGCGATCATATAGAAGTTGTCCGAGGCCCGCTGGTCCGCGAATCGCTCTCACTCAACGTCATCCAGTTGCCCACCCAAAGCGAGCGTCTTGCGTGGCTGAGCAGCACCATTCCCAAGCTCCCCGGCACAGGCATCATCTACACGCTGACCGTCAACGATGCGCGCCGTGTCACCAACTGGTTGAAGTCCCAGGGAATCAATGCCGAGGCCTATTTCAGCGAGCTCGACACCGACCACAAGATTGCCCTCGAGCGCAAATTCCAAGCCAACGAATTGAAAGTCCTGGTCGCCACAACCGCGCTGGGTATGGGCTATGACAAATCCGATGTCGGCTTTGTGATCCACTTTCAACGCCCCGGCTCGATCATCGCCTATTACCAGCAGGTTGGGCGCGCCGGACGCGACATCCCAAAAGCCTGGGTTGTGTTGCTTGAGGGCATTGAAGACGACGAAATCAATGAGCATTTCATACGCTCGGCTTTTCCCGACTCAGCATGTTTCGAGGAGGTCTTGGAAATACTCAAGAGCGGACCTCGAACATTAGACCAGGTCGTCTCCAACAGCAATCGGCGACGAGCCCAAATCGAAAAGGCGCTCGATATCATGCTTGTCGAAGGCGCGCTCACAAAAAGCAGGGACGGCTATTCCATTGACAACAAGAATTGGAAACATGCCGACCTCAATAGTGAACAAGTCATCAAGCAGCGTCTCGCCGAGCTCGAACAGATGCAGGAATACGCGCTGACCGAACGATGCCGCATGCAGTTCCTGGCCGAGGCGCTCGACGATCACCAGTCCGCTCCATGCGGCAAATGCGATCGGTGTCAATCCCGCACTTTCAAGAGCCCGGATATTGAGCTCGTCGCGGAGGCGTCGAGCTTCCTCAAACAAGGTCTCTCAATCATCGAGCCCAAAGGATTCTTCCCTCCAGGAATCCTCGCCGAAGGCCGCAAGAAAATTCCTGAAGAGCACCGCCTCGAACCCGGTCTCGCGCTCAGCGTCTACGGCGACGGCGGGTGGGGCACCCTCGTCAAACAAGGGAAGTACACGATCGGACGATTTGACGATGTGCTGATAGAGCCAATCGTGAAAGCGATCACGGCGCTCCCCGAAAAATTCGATTGGCTCACCTGGGTACCCAGCGCCAGCCACCCCAATCTGGTCGCAGACTTTGCCAGGCGCCTCGCCAACGCACTTGGACTGGAAGCCGTAGAGTCCGTTCGAAAGATCGAGTCGATTCCGCAAAAAGAGATGCAAAACTCGACGACCCAGTTCCGGAATGCCGCTTCAAGTTACCAGTTGGTAGAAACAAGGCCGGGCAGATGCCTCCTTCTCGACGACATCGTCGACTCCGGCTGGACGTTGACCGCGGTCGGGACGCTCCTTCGAAAGGCGGGCTGCGGCGCCGTGATGCCGTTCGCTTTGGCGACGGCCCGTCCAAGAGATGAAAGATGAAGACCCTGATTACCCTGGCGCTGACAAGCCACCTCATACCAGACTCAATTCCCCTCTCTGCGCTCGGCTGGCGCGCAATCAAACAGATCGTCGAATCTGGCGATGTCGATGCGGTTCTTGAATTCGCTCAACACAACCTTGCGCCGGCAGATGCCGAGAGGATCACGGAGAGGATGAAACGAATCGACGAGATCAAGAGCGCCGTCGAAGCGCTCGAACGGCGCCAAGTCTCCGTTTTCACGGAATTCGATCCCCAGTATCCAGAACGCTGGAAGGAAAAGTTTGGCGAGAGGCGTCCGAGCCATCTCTACTTCTCCGGAAACGCCGATCTGCTGAATGGCCCAATGATCGGTGTAGTCGGGTCGCGCGACGTCGACCGAGCCGGCGCCGAATTCGCCGAAGCGATCGCGCAGGCCGCGGTCGCTGCAGAATTCGGGATCGTGTCGGGAGGTGCACGAGGGGTGGATCGACTCTCGATGAACGTTGCCTATCAGGCGGGCGGAGAAACCGTTGGAATCCTTGCCGACTCGCTCGAGGAAGCCACCCGAGAGGCGGAGAAGGCCGGGGCATTCGATTACGGTAGGACCTGCCTCTGCTCGCCGTACCTGCCGACTTCAGGATTCCAGGTCGGCCATGCGATGTCCCGCAACAAGCTGATCTACGGGCTCTCTGAGGCGACGGTTGTCGTTTCTTCTGCCGAAGGGACGGGAGGAACCTGGGCAGGCGCCATCGAAGCGCTCGAATCTCATTTGTGCCCAGTGCTGGTGCGCGACGGCGCCGAAATTCCTCCTGGCAATGCACGGTTGATCGAAAAGGGCGCAACCGCGATTCGAGACATCACTGAACTGGAGCCACTCGTTCGGGATGCTCAGACGTTGCAGGGCAGTCTCTTCTAAGCGGCCCACTTTGTCGAAGCCAGTTCGAGACCCCAGATCGAGACGAAGGTCTCGGCGAGGACAGGGTCGAACTGAGTCCCCGCTCCAGCTCGAATCTCACCAAGCGCATATTGGGTGCTGAGTCCCTTTCTATACGGCCGGTCGCTCGTCATCGCGTCGAAAGAGTCGGCGATGGAGAGTATCCGCGCCATGAGCGGGATCGCTTCACCGATGAGCCCGTCGGGATATCCGGCGCCGTCCCATCGCTCATGATGCGATCGAATTCCAGGAAGTAGGTCGTGGAGCTGAGGCGCTTTGCTGACGATGGCGAAGCCCAATACGGGATGCATCTCCATGGTCGCCCTGTCTTCGTCGGAGAGTCTTCCTGACGCCCGCAAGATGGAGTCTGGAATGCCGATCTTGCCAACGTCGTGCAGCGTGCCGCTCATGAAGACCTGCTCGATCTCTTTCGGGGTCAAACCAACTGCCTTGGCGAGTTGGGCGCCATATCCGGCGACGCGCCGCGAATGGCCTTCTGTGTAGCTGTCCTTGGCGTCCACCGCCGCAGCGAGTGCCTGGATGGTGGCGATGTTCCCCTCGTCGATGAGCCGGAGAGCTTCAGACATCTCGTTAAAGGTCGACTGCAGCAGGCCGATCTCGTCCGACCGGGTGATTTCGACTTGGGCAGTCCATTCGCCAGATTTCAGGTTGCGGGCCGCTTGTACAACGCTGGCGAGTGGATCGGTGATGCTTCTCGACACCCAGCGAGCGGAAACCAATCCCCCCACCAGCGCACAGAGTCCGATGACAAGCGCGATCGATTGAAATCGGTCATAGGTCGCCATCGCACCGTCGAAATCGGTGAGCGTGACGAACCCGATTCTCTGGCCTTCGTTCGTGAACGGCATCGGGCGGTAAAGCGCCAGGTACTTCTTGCCGTTGATAGTGACTGGCGCTGGCTTACCGACAGGAGTCGGAATCGTCCCCGCCAGCGGACTCGACGAGGCGATCGAGAGTCCGTTCGCAAGAAACGCCACTTGCGTCCCGAGCATCCGGGCCAGATTTCCGGCGACGGTCGAATTGAGCAGCATCGATGACGTCAGAGTGCCGTGGACATACCCGTTGATTTGAATCGGAACGACGACTTCGAGCGCGAGTGAACCGTGCCGCAACGTGATGCCTCGCCAAGCCTGACCCGCCAAGGCGTGTTGCACTGCTTCGGCATCGGTTGGCATGCCGCCGTGGCTGGCCGGATCGTCCGTTTCGGCGAGGATCCGACCGGAGTCGTCAGTGAATCGGACGGCGTCGACCCGGAGCTGTCTGAGCAGGTCGCGCCCCGCGTCGAGCATCGTTTGATGGTCCGTTTCGCTTATGAGGGAGCGAACGAAGCTCTGTCCTGCGATAAGCGAAGCCTGGTTCTCGAGAAACTGGGCGTCGGACCGGAAGATCTGATCGAGTACGGCGCCTGAGCGGGCCATGTCAGCGCGCGCGTCGTCAGCGATCGCTTGAGATCCAAAGAAGCCCACGGCAACGAGGACGGCCAGGATGACGAATCCCAGCGAACTGGTCACGAGCAAGGTGATCCTCGTGCTCAGCATCATCCGCATGCTCTATTTCCGCTCCAGTTTCAAGTCGATCTCCGAGCCGCCTCCGAACTGAAGCTTCTGAGTCAGTTTGGAACCGGATTCGTGCCAGCCTTGAACCATATAGGTTCCTTCGGGAACGTTCGGGATAGAGAATCGCCCCTGAGAGTCGGTTACCGCGTAGAAC
>JAYROD010000066.1:0-5114 GCA_041911835.1 Fimbriimonadaceae bacterium
ACGAGCGCCGAAGCAGCGGAATCCAAGTCTTGCCCGGCGGTCTCGACAAGGTACGAGAAGTACGCCTGGCAGATGGGAAGCAATGGAACGCCAAGCAGGTCGACCTTGTGGTCTTGAGCGAATCGGACGAGGGTCCCCAATGATCCCTTGAACGCCTCGCATTCGATCTCGATCGGCGGGGGCGCGACCAAGCCCAATGGGCCGGCAGGGGCGAGCGTTAGGTCAGTCGTACGTCCCATATGCATTTGGACGGCTGGACAGTCCAAGCCGAAGGAGAGAGTTTTCCACACTCATAGCGCCAACCCCCTCTGGGCAAACGCCTCCGTCGTCGAGGCGAGGTCTGTGTGATGGACACCCTGGAAGCCGATCGAGCTCGCCACCTCGACGAACAGCAGCCGGTCGTCCATGTAGATCGAATCGCTCGTCGTAGCTTGAACAATATCGAGCGCCAGTCGGAAGATCGACTCGTCCGGCTTGCGCGTGTAGACGAACCCGCTTACGACGAATGCGTCCACATACTCCGCCATCTTGAATTTGTGGATGCGATGATGGGCCAGTTCGCGGCCTTCATTGCTGATCGCGACAACCTTGAGCGAGTGTTTCGCCTTGAGCGCCGTCACAAATTCGGCCATGCCCGGAAGCGGTTGGCTTTGCTCGAACATAAAGTGTCGGAAGTCTTCCGTGGTGAACCGGCGTGGCTCATAGAAGATGGTCCGCTTGAGGTACTCGTCCAGACTCAGCTTTCCGATCTCGTAGGTGTCGAAAGTGAGGTGGTGCCGCTCATCGACCTCGGCTGCATCGAGGTTGAAGTGCTCGCAAGCCTTCATCCGCATGGCGCGATCCCAGCCGTTGGTAAGGAGTACGCCGCCGATATCGGTGAAGAGGGTTCGGATAGGGGACATGGCGGGGCGAGAGTTCTACGAACCAAGTTCTAAGTTCTAAGTTCTGAAGACTCAGTTATGGTTTTTGATCCACAACTTTGAACTTTGGACTCTGAACTCTGAACTTTTCACTTTAAACTTCTGAGATTTGGAGGCGTCGAGCGGATTCGAACCGCTGAATAACGGTTTTGCAAACCGGCCCCTTAACCACTTGGGTACGACGCCTCGCTTGTGAGAATATACCTGGGAGAGCCTTAGCGAGCCTTGGCCCCGGGGATGGGACATGCTCTCGTGCCAAACCATTTGTAGCGGTACTTGGCCACCACTCCATAGCCCCATTTCAGAATCGGGTGGAACGGCCAAAACTGCCCCAGCCAACCCAGCCAGCGGAGATACCACGGCGAGATGGTCATGATCTTCATCCAGGCTTCGGCGCCTTGATAGACCTTATCGGCCTCCAGCACCATGGCGTCGCCGTAGCCCTGTTCGACGGCATAGTGGCTTTGGAGGATGTCAACCTCCATCGGCTGGCCTGCGCGTTCAGCCCAGCGTTCGGCGCGGAGCTTGGAGACGTGGCAGAGGTTGCATCCGCCATCGTAGAAGAGTTTCCAGACCATCCTCAGTGTGATTCTACGTGATATCTGATCAACGAGTTGAGGCGAGGTCGACATGGGAATTCGACCGCACTTCGTTCCGACGCTGCCTAAATGTGATTTTCAGCCCCCGACTTCTGGGCTTCTGGCAGCCCTCAACCGCGAGCGGGTGGGGGCCACTCGCCGCTCTCTTTGAAGTGGCCTCTGAGGTAACGTTTGTCAATATCACGCCTGTAACGCAAATCATATTTGCGACAACCCTCAGAGAGCAAATGAGCATCCTTCCGATCCTGCTACTAGCGTCCTCCCAAACACCTGCGAAAGAACTGGAGGTTCAAATCGCTGATGCGAAGAAGGTTGTGCAGGGCATTGCGGCTACGACACACCGCGAAATCGGTATTTCGGCCGACATCGGAAGTCGTGTCGTGGGTCTTCGTTGGAAATTGGACAAGCCAGACGATGCTGTGGCAGCGCTGGCGTTATGCCTGAACGCTTCTGTCGAACGGAACGGATCGAAAGTTACTATTCGCAGCGGCCGTCAGGATGCCGGCGTCGGCACGGCGAGATTCTGGACTTTGTTAGAGCAATGGTCGGCCCCTGTACGGAGCGAGCGTGCGTTGCAGATGATTAGCCGATTGGTGTGTCAGGAGAGGAAGCTCAGGCCTCCGTCCATGCCAGGGCAGACCGTACGTCTTTGGATTTCAGAAGACGATGGGGCCACCAAGCTCAATTGGAGCGACCTGCGCGGAGCAGTGGAGACTTCCTGGGATCAGCGCAAACTGAAGGTTGACCAGAGAACACAATCTATGCTCCGGCTTCGGGGGCCGATCGGCGTACTCTACTCGGTAGGACTCACCCCTGCAGGTTACGAAGTCGGCTGTCTCATTTGCACAAAAGCCTTTGAATTTATCCACTTCGAATCAGCTTCCATTCCGATCCTCGAACCGAAGTCTCGGATGCCCGCGGTTACTCAGAAGGATAAGGACGGGAATGCTGAATTCTCAGCTTGGTTGTCGCTTGCACGATTCAAGCCCTCTTGGCAAAAGATTGCTGCGCTAGCTTCCGAACGAAGCGCGATGCAGGTGCTGTCGCCTGCGATGGATTCCTTGCCGGCTCTCCCTCTCTACGAGCGAATCGCGCGGGCTCTCTGTCAAGTCGCCGGTTCGACCAAAACCGTTGCGATTGCGTATTCAGACCTGATGGTGAACTGGGGGACACAAATGAGCGTGCAGGACGACATCTGGTCGCGTATGGCATCTCAATTCGGCCTCGCGGCAATGGAATGCATCGAGTCGCCTGAGTCCTTGGTCGTACGCCCGAGCGAAAACTGTGCCCAGGATTTGGTCGTCGACCAGGAAATCATGAAATCCGTGTGCATGAACTGGAGGCGAGAAAAACTCGAATTCAGAGATGTAGCGAGGATGTATGCAGCCGCGACGCGGGATGGGCGCGTGGAAGCCGTCGAGTCCATGTACATTCGGCAAGCATCGTTCGCCCAGGGCGGTGTCTGGCCAATCTCCGACAACTACTCGCAGTGCCTCGCATTCCTGGGGTCGTTGACGGCTTCACAGTTTGAAGCGACTTTTCGCCAGGGCTTACCGGTCGAGTCAATTCCCGCTATGCAGAAGGAGAGGCTACTCGACGCCCTTCTAGGTCCTTCCCCTTGGGTGATCTCATCCATCGGGGGTGTACCCCCTTGGGGAGAAGTCATGCGACGGACTCGGGGGTTGTTCCTGACCGCCGAACCCGTGCTTTCGTCTCTACTGGGGAACCCGGACCGGGATGCGGTGTCAAACAAGGTCGACTGGTCACGATTGACACCCGAGCAGTTGGGGACGGAGCTTGCTTACCTTTCCAAGGCTCGGGGCTGGACCACGACGCAGCCACTGCTCGCAACTGAATATCATACCGCTGCCGTATCCGGCATTCGGCTCTCCGTCCGGACGGGTGAATCGGTCAAAGCATTTGTCGACATCCCACTTGAGCTTCCCAATTGGTCTGTTGAGACCGTCCAGTTGGGCAAATTAGAAAGACCTATCCTTGATCGGATTCTTTCCGCATTCAAGCGAATCGTGGGAGATCTACCTGACTCTTGAACAATGGCGTCCCGAGGCTTGCCCGAGTAAACTGAAGCTCTATGGCTCAGATTCATGAGTATCCAGTTCAAGTCAATTGGAAGGGTGGACGAGGGGGCGCCGGCAAGGTCAAGAGCAAGCACAGCGGCATCGAGAACCCGATCAACGTTCCGCCGGAATTCCAGGGCCCGGGCGGAGGCGCCAGCCCCGAAGAGCTGCTGACGGCGGCGATCACCTCTTGCTACACCATCACCTTTGGCATCATAGCCGAGAACCGAAAGCTCCCCGTGACCGACGTCAAGACCGAGGCCGTGGGTGAGGTAACTCAAGAGGGCGCCCAGTTCACCTACACCAAGGTCACCGTCCGGCCGACGATCACCGTCTCCGCTGACGCAACCGACGACCAGATCAAGATGACCGAGGAAATGGCGCACAAGGCCGACATGTACTGCATCGTCACCAACGCCGTAAGAGGGAAAGTAGAGATCGCCGTCGAACCGAATATCGTCCGAGGGTAAAGATCATGCGAACCAAGCTTGTCGCCGGGAACTGGAAGATGAACAACACCACGGCGCAAGCTGCGGCTCTCGTAAAGTCGTTTTCCGAGCGAGTCGTCTCAAGAACCGACGTCGATATCGTCGTGTGCCCGGCTTTCGTCTCGCTCTGCCGCGTCAAGGAGCTGCTGAAGGACTCGTACATCCACATCGGGGCGCAGGACTGCTTCTGGGAGGAGTCGGGAGCATTTACCGGCAAGGTCAGCGTGCCGATGCTGGTGGATGCGGGAGTCTCCCATTGCATTATCGGGCACTCGGAGACCAGAGGGAAGTTTGGGAAGCTCGAGGTTCCAGAATCGACACTCCCCTATTTTCATGAGACCGACGAAACGGTCAACCTGAAGCTCAAGGCGCTCTTGTTCCACGCTTTGGTGCCGATCCTCTGCGTGGGTGAGACCGCTTCCGAACGCGATGCGGGCAAAACGGACGAGATTATCCAATCACAACTTTCCAAGGCGTTAGCCGGTTTCGATTCCGCAGAACTTTATTTTCTCGTTATCGCTTATGAGCCGGTTTGGGCCATCGGTACAGGGCAGACTTGCGACGCAGCGCAAGCGAACAGAGTGTGCGGGATGATTCGTTCCTTCCTCGCGCAAAAGTTCGACAAAGAGGTCGCCGACGAAATCCGTATTCTTTATGGTGGAAGCGTCAAGGCGTCGAACGCAAAAGAGCTGTTTTCCCAACCTGAAATCGATGGGGGATTGGTCGGTGGTGCCAGTTTGGATGCGGATGAGTTCAGCCGGATTGTGGTGTGTGTGTAGCAAGAATACGAAGTTCAGAGTCCTAAGTTCAGAGTTCTAAGTTCGATCGATTCGAGGGCCAAATATGGGATTTTCAAACTTTTCCCTCAGTCAATTGGTCGCTGGGATTTCCCAGTGAGAAGCGATTCTTGGTAGCAACATGGCAGCTGTAAAGCGATTTGAGGACCTCATCTGCTGGCAAAGGGCGCGAGAGCTGAATCGTGAACTGTCCCCAATTGTCGAATTGCTGAAAAAGAAGGGTGACTACAGG
>JAYROD010000067.1:0-2474 GCA_041911835.1 Fimbriimonadaceae bacterium
AACTCGGGGGCAAAGTTAATCAAAGGCGATGCGAAGATTTGGATTACGGACGATGGCATTCGATTCGCTCCCGCGCAGGGGGCCAGACCAATACCCTCCAGGGCAAGCCCTGGAGGGATTGAAGCCCTGGAGGGATTGAAGCCCTGGAGGGATTGAAAACGAGGTACTAGAATGAGCGAAGCCATCCGCCATGTTAGTCGTTGGGCTATCGTAACCCTGACCTTAACGGCTCTGTCCATAGCTCTTGGCTGGTCTTGCGGCTCTTCACAGTTGTCGACCTCGAACGTACCATTCGAGCAAGTGGCGTATAACCTCGCGATTCAGAAATTCTACAGCTCTCGCAAGGTGTGGCCGAGGCAGATGAGTGAGATTCGATCGTATATCTCGGACAAAGGGGTACGATCGCATTCATTAACCGCTCGACTAGAGTTGATCGAGAAAGACGTCGAATTTGCTCAAGCCCAGTATCGAGTTGTCTATCCAGACCACAGTTTCCCTGTGCTTGTTAGAATTCGCCAGTGAGTGTGCCCCACAGTCCAACCACGAACCTCGCTTACGACTATGAAGGGCGAGTGACCTCGATCACTTATCCCAATAGCTCGACGAACACGAACACGTACAACGGCCTCGACACAAGGGTTGGCATGACCGATTCTGCGGGCAGCAAGACGTTCAAACGAAACGGAATTGGGGTCACTTCTCCGGTCCTCTCCGATGGCCTCGCATATTGCACGGTGCTTTGCACTGGACAGATTGAATCGTCCGATGGTATTCGAACACAATTTGGATTTCGCACATATTTCCCCCGACCTTGACGAATCCGGCGAATCTGACCTATACTGCCCTCAAGTTCGCTTTCGAGGCCAATTGCAGGTGGTGCAAAACGCCAAGGAGATGCGTCCATACCTACGATAGCTCAAGGAATGGCTGCCGAGGGTGCGCGCAAGTGGCGGCTTTGATGGGGCGATCCAGGATGGATCCAACCAGCTCAAGGTCAAAATGCCCTCAAAGGCGAGCAAGCAATCCATTGGATGGAGATGAATCATGGAAGATATGGAACTTCAGGAGAAGCCAGGCTTTTTCTCAAAGATCGCCGGCGTATTCTCACGCCCCGCCATCGACGACGAGGAGTTTGACGACATGCCCTCGAGCCCGATGCGCCTGACCGGACACCACAGGTATCAGGTCACCGTTCGCCGCCAAATCGTCTCGTTTCAGGACGCTGTTGCCGCAGCGGACGGCCTCAAGCGAGGCGATCAGCAGATTCTGAATCTGAGCGCGGCCGAGCCGAACCTGAGGGAGAAGATCAAAGACTTCATGTGCGGTGTGAACTACTCTCAGGAAGGAACCTGGGAGGAGTTGGGTGACAACGTATTCCTCCTGGCGCCGCCGACGGCGCTCGTGGAAGTCGCCCCCTCGACCCCGCGCATGGCAGCGGCAAGGAACTAGATTACTTTCGGTTGCAGATGCGTGCCCAAGTGAGGGCAGGAACGAAGCGAAACGCCGACGGGCTCTGGGTGCCTGCTCAGAGCCCGTCGGGCTGTGTATGATTCGCGCCGGGAGCGTCCGAAGGACACTCTCTATTCCATTCTCTCAAGTTCGGTGGGACTGTCAGGATTACCAGATTTGCTTCGGCGAACGCAAATTGGCACTAATCAACGGCAAAACAAGATAGTATGAAGGAGAGCGGTGAATTGTGCCGTTTTTGAGTTGACTCAAAGGAGATATCAGAGAGGATGAAATCATTCATTAAACTCGGAGCATTGGCTGCGGTTTTCGGAGCATCTGTGGCGTCTCAGGCTCAGTTGATCGATCAGATCACCGGCCAGACGCTCGGAACGACAGGCTACGCATCGCAAGAGTTCGAACCGGCAAACGCCTCGTTCTTCATCAACGCGATCGACGACTTCACGATTTCCCAGGCGACAAACGTCACGGGTATCGACGTCGGAGGTCTGCTCTACAACCTTTCGGCAGGCGCAAGCTGGTCGAGCATCACCGGCTACCGCATCGAGTTTTACTCGAGCGTTGCCAACGGCGCGACGAACCTTACCGGCGACGCAGGGAGCCGAACGGCGCTCACCTTCAACAACCCCGGCGGAACCAGCCCGGCGATCATCAACATCACGTTCGCTTCGCTGACCCTCAATCCCGGCACCTACTATGTCGGCGTAATGGCCAAAATGCCCTTTACGAATGGCGGCCAGTTCGGTGTTGAAGAATCCACCGGAGGAACTCCTGGTGGCGGCAACGGATGGCAGGTCAACCCAGGTGGCGGCTTCGGCGCAGGAACCTCATTCCAGCCCACAACCGGAAGCAAGAACATGGCTTATCGACTCATCGGTCAGCCCGTTCCTGAGCCCGGCACGTTCCTGGCGATTGGTCTCGGCGTTGCTGGCCTCTTGGCAGCACGACGACGCAACCGAAAGTAAGCGATCGGTTCGCAAAGACGAAAGCGGCCCGCGCTGAGAAGC
>JAYROD010000068.1:0-4586 GCA_041911835.1 Fimbriimonadaceae bacterium
AACAGACTCTCTCGATTCGAAACTGGAGTTGGAGGAAGATAGACAGTGAGCCGCAATTGGAGTCTCCGGGCTGCGCCAAGACCCTTTCCGCCACCTCCTTCTGCATCATCAGAACTGCCCTCGCATAGTGGCTATTTGCCTGGGAAAACGCCGTCAGCAGCGGTCCAGTGATGTTGTACGGCATGTTGGAGACGACCGCGCGAGGTTCGGGCAGTTCGTTGAGGATGGATACGAGGTCGGCTTTGAGCACGTCGACCTGGCGAACTTCGGCTTTTGGGGCGGTTTCTGCAAGGGCCGAAACCGCGATGGGGTCGACCTCGAGAGCGATGAGTTTTTCCGCGATGGCGGTGAGCGGAGCCGTCAGCGCTCCCGGGCCGGGTCCGACTTCGAGGATGCCTCGGAATCCCTCAAGGCGTGAAACGATCGCTTCAACGACATTGGGTGATCGCAAAAAATGCTGGCCCCACCGTTTTTGAGGGGTGAGGCCATGTCTTTCGAGCAGCTTTCGCAGCTCGTTCGGGTCGGTCAGATTCAAGCTTTTTTCAGAACGTGAACCTTCACTGGACGCCGCCCGAAGATGCGACATTCGCGATCAGTCGGCATGCACAGGTCGATTCGATTACCCTTGATGGCTCCGCCGGTATCGGCGGCGATAGCAAATCCGTACCCCTCGACGTACACGTGGGATCCGAGCGGAATGATGCGCGGATCGACGGCGACGACGCCATACTGAGCCCTCATACCTGTCGCGGTCCGACCCGTCGCATAGCGCCCTCTGCCTGCGCTCGGATCATAGGCCGTCGCTTCAAGCGTCAAGACCTTTCCGCGGACATAGCTGCCTCGGCTGCCGGCATATCCTTGGGTCCCAATATTGAAAACTGTATTGACGGGCTCTTCGCGCGCCGTATCGACCAGCTCTTTCTTCAAAAGCTTGTCGCCCTCATAAGTGACCTTATAGGTCTTGGTAATATGGCCGACTTTGCCCTCGACGGCCTTGACGATGCGGCCTTTTCCGACCGTTCGGCTAGTGACGTATTGAACCTGGTAGGGAATCTCTTTGACCTCTACTTTGGTCTCAGTTCGCATGTTCGGTTGGCCATCCTGGCCCGCCCATGCGACATTTAACATAAATATGAGCGCTGCACTGAGCGCCCAACGTGCTCCATCACGCATTCGGAACCTCCTCTTGCGGTATAGATTTCAGGCCAGAAGGTACCAGGCTTTTCGGGCTTCGTGCAAACCGAAGGAGCCGGAGATAACCCGGAATAACCGAGATGAGCCGGGATTATGGGAGAAGAGCGACCTTATCCTTTAGGGCTATTTTCTTTGATTTTCTTTCGATTTGTTCGTTTTTCAGGTTCAATCTCACCTGGAGTGAATTCCCATATATTCACCGGTTTTCCCCACTATCTAACGGTGATGATTGATATCTTGCAGGGAATGCCTTCGGAACTCGTCAGGAGTGCCTTGCCGTCGATCGAGTAGCAGAGCGCTTCACCCTGCATTTCAGCCGGCGTGGAGAATGGAAGGGGCTTTTGCTTGACCCAAGCGTCGAAATCCTTAGACGCTTCGAACTCGTAACCGGACCAGTAGGTTCGCAAAGCGACGTGCTTGCCGTCGGGTGAAATGTCCCCGGCTGTAATGAGCTTGGAACCTGGGATCGCGGAGCCGAAGGAAATCGAGCCGATTTGCTTCAACACGTACTTTCCCGACCGGGCGGGCCGATCGAGCTTGAAGACTTGGCTCGAGCCTTTATCGGTCTTTGTGACGATGTAGATGTCGCCGGTCTGTGGCCGCACCATGAGCGCCTCGGCGTTATGGGGACCGTCCGGATAGGTCAGCTCCAAGGTCTCGAACTCTTTGATCGCCTGGCTGCCGCCAGTCGGCTCTTTCAGCCGGTAAACCTTGATGCTTGGCCAGCGTGACTGATTGTCGCCGATGTCCCCGAGGAACAGGTAGGGCTGTCCGTTGATTTTTGCCGAAGCGATATCCTCCCAGTCTCTTGCTTCGACCCCAACTAGGCTGAAGGTCGCGACGATTTTGCCTTGTGCGTCGAATTTGAAGAACCTGGCCGAATCTCCCGAGTCGTTGTGGGTGAAATAGTCTCCGGGAGTGACCCAACTCGCAGCCAGACCGGAGCTTTCCGGGATTTCCTTTGTGTTGAGAGTTGCGAAAGGCCGCGGCTTTTCGAAAGTCCGGGCTTGAGCTTGCGGCGCCGTGCCGCCAGAAGGCTGTAACCAGGTGCAGCAGGATGTCGCGACGACTGCTGCCAAGCTGGCGCTGTGCAGGACGGCTCTAAAGCTTGGCGAGCTCATAGAGGATATGGGCATAGATTCGGCTCATCTTGTAGAGATGCTCGATCTTGAGCCGCTCGTCGTTCTCATGGGCTTTTCCGTCCCCATCCCAGCCCGTCCCGATGCTGACTGTGTTCGGAACGGCTCGCGCGTAAGTTCCGCCTCCCATGACTCCCGGCTCTCGGTCTTCGCCCGATTCTTCCTTGTAAACCTCTGAGATTGTCTTCACCATTGGGTGATCAAGCGGGAAGTAGAGTGGGGGGCTGTCGACGAACTCGATAAGGGAGTAGCCTTCGCCGAGCTCGCCAAGGCGTGTGAGCACTTTGTCGCGGAGATCGCTACCTTTCCAGGTGACTGGGTATCGGATGTTGAAGGTGAATTTGGCGAGGTTGCGGTCGGTTTCAATAATTCCCAGATTGCAGGTGAGGTCCTTGCTCACCTCATCCCAGCCGTGCGCTCCGAGCCCGCCTCCTGAAATATGCGTGAGTTCAAAAAGGTCCTGGTACGCTT
Source organism: Fimbriimonadaceae bacterium (assembly GCA_041911835.1). GTDB lineage: Bacteria > Armatimonadota > Fimbriimonadia > Fimbriimonadales > Fimbriimonadaceae > JAYROD01. The sequence continues at coordinate 2,805 of JAYROD010000068.1, forward strand.
TCTCCTGCTCCAGCGGCGCCAGCTCGGCCAGGAATCGAAGCAGTCGAATCGCCGCGGAATCTCCTCCGAAGGGCCAGGCGCCGTGGGCCGCCTTGCCAATGGCAGTAACCTTCAGCGTCTCTTCGTCTTCCCAATTCGTTTCGACATTGCGGTCCCAACTGTCGGCAACGAGCTCTTGCACATGCTCCTTGTACGCCGGCGCGACGAGCAAGCGGGCGGTGCAGAGGTCGATGACAATATTCGGACGCTGCCCGCCGCTGATTTCGATGAGCGTCAAATCACCCTTCGGGAAAGGCACTTCGACCAGTATGTTGGCTATCCCCTTTTCGGCATGGTAGAGCGGCCAGCCCGAGTCCGGGGCGATGCCATAGGTCGGCGCCTCCTCCGTCTGAACGTAACGCTCGATACACTTGAATCCGGACTCTTCGTCACATCCGAAGACGCTCCGCATTCGGGCGCCGATAGCCGGTTCGCAAGCCTGGATCGCCCGCATGGCATAAAATGAGGCCATGGTCGGGCCCTTGTCGTCCACTGCACCCCTGGAATAGACGTACTCCCCGTCGATCTCGGCATCGAATGGCTCATGTTTCCATCCCGGGCTGACGGGAACGACGTCGAGATGCCCAAGAGAGATGATGAGCTTCTCGCCTTCGCCGAATTCCGCGTAGCCAGCAAAGCCTTCCAGGTCTTTCGTTTTCATGCCCCAGCGCTCACCCAGCTTCAGCATGAAATCGAGTGCGTCCCGGTTCGCTTGGCCAAACGGCGCATTTGGCAGCGGATCGCTTTCAATTGAGGGGAAGCGCAGCAGTGTGCGATAGTCGTCGAGCAGTTCGGATTCGTGCTCACGCAACCAGGACTGGATGCGCTCGACGGCGGGTTCGGGCATGCCTTGAGGTTACCTGCAGGCTAAATGAAGACGCCCGATGGTCCGATAAATGAAAGTGGGGGCCAAAAGAGAGCGGGCGGCATTTGCTTCTCTTCGATGGCCCCGTTGTCATTCTTCCACCCAATCCTGGCGTTGCGGCTCGGAAAAAATGCCAGGGTGCGAGGTTTACTGAATTCGTGGCGGCTCGGGACGCATGGCAGTTCTTCAAGACTCGATTTCAGGCTGCTCCGGAATTGGTCGTCACCGCGCCCGCCCGTGTCAACCTCATAGGTGAGCACACCGACTATTCGGGTGGCTTCGTCTTACCGGTCGCGATCGACCGACACCTTAGCGTAGCGGCATCCCGCTCGTCGCGATTCACGGAGCCCGTCTCCGCAGAACTTGGCGACGGCGTACCTTTTCTGACCGGCGATTTGGGTGCGTCAAGCGTCTCGGGCTGGAGCAAGTACGTCGCGGGTATGGCCTGGGCGCTCTCCAGACATCGGTTGGAGCCCCTCACCAACCTCGTCGCAGCCGTTCAAAGCGATATTCCCATAGGCACCGGCGTGAGCAGCAGCGCCGCGCTCGAGGTGGCCTTTGGGGTCGTATGGAACGACATCGACGAGTTGAGGCTTTCGATGGACACGATCGCGCTGGCGGCTCAGCGCTGCGAGAACGAATTCGTGGGCATGCGCTGTGGGATCATGGATCAAATGGCGTCGGCCGTCGGCAGGGAGGGTTGCGCCATGCTGCTCGATACCCGCTCGCTCGAACGGCGTTACGCTCCCATTCCGGAGACGCTGGCGATCGTATTGTGCGACACGAACCGGCCACACAGCCACACTGAATCGGGTTACAACGACCGGCGCAGCGAGTGCGAAGCGGCGATGGCGGCTTTGGACGTGGAGACGCTCAGG
>JAYROD010000069.1:0-3199 GCA_041911835.1 Fimbriimonadaceae bacterium
CACACGTGGGACCGAAGAGCGCTCCCACGAGATTTCGACGCTCGGGGCGAGGATTATCGATGCTTTGTGCAGCGGTTTCCGGTCGGTCCAGTCCTCGCCATCGTGCCCTACAATTGGCCTTACAACCTTGCGGCGCACAAGATTGCTCCGGCACTTGCAGTAGGTTGTTCGGTCATCCTCAAGGCTTCCCCGCTCGCGCCGCTGTCGACTCTTACGCTCGCGAAGCTGATCCACGAAGCGGGATGCCCACCGGGTGTGCTCAACTCGCTGAACTGCGACGCTGCAACCTCCGAGCGCCTGGCAACCGATTCCCGCATTCCCGCAGTCAGCTTCACAGGTTCGGTTTCGGTCGGGTGGCACCTGAAGGAGTTATTGCCCGAGAAGAAAGTCACCCTCGAACTCGGCGGTGATGCGAGCGCCATTATCTGCAACACCGCGGATGTCGATCGTGCCGTTGACCGGTTGGTCGCGAGCGCCTATGGATACGCCGGACAAGTTTGCATTTCCGCACAGCATGCGCTCGTCGAAGACTCCGTGTACGAGCCTCTGCGATCCAAACTCATCGAACTGACCGAGGCTTGCCCGTTCGGCGATCCGGCGCTTCGTGAAACCGTTTGTGGGCCGCTAATATCCTCGGCGGCAGCGGATCGGGTGATGGATTGGATCGCAGAAGCCGAAGCTTCTGGCGCACGAGTTATTGCGGGTGGAAACCGCATCGGCAAGATCATCGAGCCAACGCTCCTCGAAAGTGTGCCGCCTACCGTGCGATTAGGGTGTGAGGAGGTCTTCGGTCCGGTGTTGACCCTCGAACCGGTCCAGAGTCTCGACGCAGCAATCGCCCGCGTTAACGCGTCACGCTATGGCATCCACGCGAGCCTCTTCACGAAGAACCGAGACGATGTCGAGCGAGCATTCGAGTCCCTCGAGGTAGGAGGGCTGATCGTCAACGACTTTCCGACCCTTCGATTTGACAACATGCCCTACGGTGGCGTCAAACGAAGCGGATTTGGCCGCGAGGGCGTGAGATGCGCAATGCTTGAGTTCAGCGAGCCAAAAGTGTTGCTCGAGCACAAGACGGACTGGGAAAAAGGAGTCTCGAGATAAAACGGACTGACGATGCGGGAGCCCGGTCGGTGGGGACTAATAGGCGGCGTTCACCGAATCGCCACTTCGGTTTCCGCATCGAAAATATGAATCTGGTCCAGATTGACGCAGAACTTAGACTCCTTCCCTTCTTGAATCTTGGTCGAACTGTCGATCGTTGCCAAGAGGTTCATCCCATCGACGTAAAGATACGCCGTGTACTCAGGTCCAAGGGGCTCGAGCACGTCCACCTTTGCCATGAAGCTGTTCTGCTCGGTTGCGGCAACCTGGTTGTTCAGTAAGGCGTCATAGATCGATTCCGGTCGGATCCCAAGCGTTACCGCTGCGCCTTCCTTCTCACATGCGGCATGCCCCTCCTTCAGTGGGAACTGAAGCGCCCCGGCGACGACCTTCCCACCGGAAATTTTCGCGTCGAGGAAATTCATGGGCGGCGAACCGATGAAGCCCGCCACGAATTTATTCGCAGGTCGATGATAGACTGCTTCGGGCGCCTCGCATTGCTGGAGAAGGCCGTCCTTCATGACGGCGATCCGCTGGCCCATCGTCATCGCCTCGACCTGGTCGTGCGTCACGTAGATTGTCGTGATGCCGAGCGACCGGTGGAGCCTAATGAGCTCCGCTCGGGTCTGAATTCTAAGCTTGGCGTCGAGATTTGAGAGCGGTTCGTCCATGAGGAACACTTTCGGCTTCCGAACGATCGCTCGACCCAGCGCGACCCTCTGCCGTTGACCGCCCGAGAGCTCTTTTGGGCGTCTACCGAGAAGATGGTCGATATCCAGCATCTTCGCCGTTTCGTGGACCCGTCTGTCGATGTCCGCCTTGACTTGCTTGGCCTGAGCCAGATGCGATAGCTGCCAGAACGCGCTCTTCAATTCTCGGAGCCTTAATCCGAAGGCGATGTTGTCGTACACCGTCATGTGGGGATAGAGGGCGTAGTTCTGGAACACCATGGCGATGTCCCTGTCCTTAGGAGGAACGTCGTTCACCCGGCGATCGCCAATCTGAATGTCGCCGGAGGTCGCCTCCTCAAGGCCCGCGACCATCCTCAGCGCCGTCGTCTTCCCACAACCGGACGGACCGACGAGGACCATAAACTCTTGATCTTGGATTTCAAGGTTTAGGTTGTCGACCGCGACGACGTCCTTCCCGAAGACTTTTGTGACGTTTTTGAGGGTGACTCCTGCCAAGCTGACCTGCCTCTCGAAGCGTTGGAGTGATTATAGCCACTTGGACGTCTTCTCGAAATCCCCCCGGTTCCAGAGGAACAGGAATTCAACAGTTCCCGGCGTCCCGGTGGTTTTCCCAGTTACCGTGATTTTCCGCTCTAGTTCAACGTTCATTAGCCAAAACTGGCTCATAATATGTGAGAGGCGGAGCTTATTCATCAATTGAGATGAACCTGAGAGGAATTATGAAGAAGCTAATTGTCATTCTATCTGCGGCCGGATTGGCGGCAATCGGTTCAGCGCAAGTCATCAACGGGGGATTTGAGACGGGTGATTTCACGGGCTGGACGACGAACCCAGCTGGCTCGGGTTCCCTTTTCGGCGTAGATCCTGGCGCTGCGAACTTTGGTTCGTTCGGTGCCTATTTCGGAGCCGTCGATGGAATCCCGGATGAGATCTTTCAAAACGTCGGTGCCACCAATGGCGCCTCCTACGTGTTGACCGTATGGGTGAACAACCAGGGCGCGACCGGCGGGGATAACATCGAGATCCAGTGGGAGGGCGGCGATGTCTACAATGCCCCGGGACCTGTGGGTTGGACCGCTCTCAACTTTAACGTCACCGCGCACAGCGCGGCGCCTGAAGTGCGAATCGGAAGCTATGACGGCCCCGATTTCCACTATGTTGACGACGTGTCGCTCACTCCAGTCCCCGAACCTGCCACTCTAGGCGCTCTCGGACTTGGAGCAGTAGCGCTTATCCTTCGACGACGCCGCAGATAAGCGGTTGAGTCGTTCACGACGTAAGATCGGGCCGATCCTCACCGGATCGACCCGATTTTCTTTACATGGGTGCATCGGCTGAGTCGGTTCCACTCAGCTTCGAGCCTGCTTCTCTTGATCCGACCTCAAGCAGCCCCGATTCAGCCA
>JAYROD010000070.1:0-4261 GCA_041911835.1 Fimbriimonadaceae bacterium
CCCTGTGTGTTCGGTGCGACATTGGGATACGCACCTTCTGCCGTCTGTGAGTCCACGACGTCGTCTAACCACTTGGTGAGGAACGCCGCGACATCCATGTTGAACGTGGCTGTGCGAGCGAAGATCTGTGCGTCACCCATCCACCCTAGCCGCTCATCGCGCTGGGGGCAGTCGGTTGGGACTTCGAGGTAATTGCCGCGCTGCCCCCAAACGATGTTGCTGTGGAGATGATTCAAATCGGGGTGGCTGCATTCAAAAGTGCCGGTCTCCCTGAGCCCTTGGCCGAGAACGACCCCGTGTACGGCGTCGAGCGGGGGCCGCTTCTTGGGCCCGCTCAATTCGATGTAGCGGAATCCGTGGAAGGTGAAGTGTGGCTCGAGCGTGAGCGCTCCAGGGGGAAGGTTGCGGAATTCGTCGGTAGCCCTTGCACCCCTCAAGTTCGTCGTGTAGAGCGTGCCGTCGGGATTGAGCATCTCTCCATGGCGCACGACCACGCTCGATCCCCCCTCATCCTTTAGGGAAAGCTTTGCATGGCCTACGATGTTTTGCCCAAGGTCGAAGATGTAAACCCCCGGTTTCGGCTCCGTGACGGCGATGCCTTCGATTTCCCGCGTCACCACGACGGATTCACAAGGCTGCGCCACGAGTGGAGCCTGTCCGATTGGACCGGCCTTCACGGGCTTCCAGGCAGATGCGTCGAACCCCGGCTTCTCCCAATCACCCAGGTCGGCGCCAAAGTCGTGCGTCTCCCCCATCAGCAGATCGGCAGACGCGATCTTCCCATAAGACCACTGCCAGGAGCCATCGGTGACGATCCGTTCGGTCTTGCCGTCTTCGTATATGATGTCCAGTTGGAGGACCGCCTCGGGCAGCGGGCCGTACTGCCGTCTGCCAAACCAGCACACATGGCCGCAATACCAGCCTTCGGCGAGCGTAATACCCAGTACGTTCGCACCCGACTTGAGAGCATGTGTCACGTCATGGGTCTGGAATTGTATGCGACGGTGATAGTCCGTCCACCCGGGACGAAACGACGCTTCACTGAGTCGCTCCCCGTTGATCGAGGCCAGATACAGACCCTTGGCCGAGGCGTAGATCCTCGCCTTCTTCACCTTCTTCGATGGCAGATCGAATCCTCGGCGAAGGTAGACCGCGGGTTGCGCATCGTCCCTTAGCTCACCGGAGTTGATCCAGGACGCCGTCCAATCCGCAGCTGCCAAGAGCCCCATTTCAAAGTGGGCCGGCTCGGAGTAAGGTCCGGGCCCGGACTCATCCCAAACCCGAACGCGCCACCACACCTCTCGCGTGCTGCCAAGCGGTTCACCGGAATACACCACATGCGAACTCCGGGCAGATTTGACTTCCCTCGAATCCCACAAATCGGGCTTGCCCTGGACGAGCGCATCTCTGCTGCCGGCTGCCTGAATTTGATAGCCTTTCTGGCCAGCTCCTCGCGTATCGTCGCGCAGGACCCAACTGAGCCGGGGCATCCGCTCGCCAATTCCAATCGGATCGGTCAAGTACTCGCAGCGCAGCGAAGTCGGGGCTTGGCTCATACGCTCCCAATTCGACGTCGCCGATCGCTCTCCTTTGGCGATGATTCTGTACCGAGATGGTGATTCATTTGAATTTCACATTCCGCCCCGAACATCCGGGGGCTTCGCTGCGTCCAATTGAGTGTATTGCGCTGCTGAAAATAGCTGGCAATTGTGGGAGACTTCGCATTTGAGCGCAGTGCCTGGAACTTCGATGCAGTATCCTGGGTAGGTAAGTTCGTATTAGCCATTGTATTTGGAGAGAAAAGTGAAAAGAATTTTTGGGAGAACCTTGGCGGTAGCCGCGGCTGCCGTAGCCGTTCAGGCAAGCCAAGCAGCATTTATCATCAACGTGACAACCTCGACCTATGCGTTCACGCCGTCGGGATCGGGGAACGTTCCGTTTGCCATCAGTGGCGCACAAAACGAATTCATCAATTTCAATCCGGGAGCCATCCCAGTTACAGTCGGCGACAGCACAGGGCACACGACCGCCACTGTCAACATCATTTATGACGTCGACGGCACAAACGCTTTCCCCTTGAGCGCCATGAATCTCGTTTTCACGGGCACCGTGAACCAGAAAGGCCGCATCTTCTGGACCGAGCTAATCGAGAACACCAGCGGCCAAATCGTGGCAAGCGCTTCCGGCTCCAAGTTGGGAAGTTCCTATTCGGGAGGCTCCGACGGGGCCTTCAACTTCCAGACCGCGATCGCGGTGAACCCATCCTTGAGCCGTTTCATCGTCAAGAAGACCTTCTTCTTGGACATCGGCAACGACACCTTGCCCACCAGTTCGCTGGCCTCGCTCGGCACGATCCAACAGGGATTCGTCCCTGAGCCGGGCACTTTCATCGCCCTCGGCGCGGGCCTTTCACTTATCGCTCTCCGGCTGCGCCGCGGCTCTAAGCGCTAATTCGAACGAATCTCACTGTTCAGCCCGTCCTCTGCTTGGGGGACGGGCTGTTGTTTTTACTGGGTCTCAAGTTGCGGCGAAGCGAAACCCGTCGAAACCTGTCCTATTGGCACGGCCTGTGATGTAAGCTCCTGTGTATTGAGAATCTTGTCGCTTCGGCGGCAAGCCATGCAATCCGTTGAGAAGAGCGAGAATATGAAATACACGTTGCGATTGGCTTCCTTAGCTGCTGTCTTTGTAGGCGCACACGCCGCAAACGCCGCGTTCATTATCAACGTCACCACATCGAACGTGACGTTCCAGCCTTCGGGCAACACGGTGAATGTGCCGTTCAGCATTACAGGTCCACAAAACGAGCACCAGAACTTCTTGGCCGGCAGCGTGCCGGTCACGATCGGAGCTTCGACCACGAACACCGGCGCCACCGTCACGATCGACTACAACGTCGACGGCACGGCAGCCTATCCGGTCACCGCAGTCGGACTCGTCTTCACCGGACTCGTCGTCGACTGGGGGCGCATCGCCTGGAGCGAGACCATCAAGGACTCCAGCAACGTCACCGTCGGCTCGGCCAGCGGAACGGTCCTGGGTGGCAACTACACCGGCGGAGCGAATGGGGCGTTCAACGTGAGCCAGAACATCGTGCTCAATTCAGCGCAGACGATCTTCTCTGTTCACAAGTCTTTCATTCTCGACTTGAACGGCCAACAACTTCCCACTACCTCGACAGCCGCCCTCGGCACGATCGAACAAAACCTCGTCCCCGAGCCAGCATCCTTCCTCGCCATCGGCGCTGGAGTCGCGGTCCTCGCTCTGCGACGGCGCTTCAAAAAAGCTTAAACATCCTCGTCTCAAGGTTGCAGTGAATCGGATCGGTGCGAATGACTTGCACCGATCCTTTCATTTTCCCACCGGTACACTGCCCCCATGTTCGGCGCCAAGATCCCCATCCTCCAAGCGCCCATCGGCGGATCTGCGCCCCCCGAGCTCGCCGCGGCAGTCGCCAACGCCGGAGCCATCGGCGGACTGGCCCTCACCGGATGGTCAGGGCCCGAAGCCGCCGAGGTCATCGCCAAGACTCGTGACCTGACCGACGGCCTGTTCTTCGTCAACCTTTTGCTTGCCTTCGAGCCGGATTGCGTCACGGAGATCCTCGAATCCTCCGTACCGATCGTGACGTTTTCGTTCGGCGACGCGAGAGAACTGATCCCACGCTTCAAATCCAAAGGCAAGCTTTGTGGCGTCCAGGTCGGCAACCTCGTCGGCGCGAAAAAGGCTGCAGAACAAGGCGCCGACTTCATCATCTGCCAGGGCGTCGAAGCCGGTGGACGCGTGCAATCGACCCAACCGCTCGCCACCTTGCTCAGAGCAGTTACCAAAGAGAACCTCGGGGTGCCGATCGTAGCCGCCGGAGGCATCGCCTCCTCAAAAGGCATCAAGGAAGCGATGAACTCGGGAGCCAGCGCCGTGATGATGGGCACGCGGTTTCTGGCGACCAAAGAAAGCCAAGCCCATGAGCGCTACAAGCAGCGCCTCGTGCATTCGACAGCCGCCGACACCGCGCTGACCGTCTGCTTCATGGATGGATGGCTCCATTCCACCCACCGCGTTCTCCGCAACAAAACCCTCGACGAATGGGAGGCCGCCGGGTGCCCACCGCCCGGAAAGCGCCCGGGAGAAGGCGAAACTATGGCGACGATGGAAGACGGAACGCCAATCACCAAGTACTTCATGTATCAGCCGCTCCAAGGATACAAGGGGCAGGTCGAAGAGTTGCCGATGTACTCGGGAACGGGATGCACCGAGATCC
>JAYROD010000071.1:0-1944 GCA_041911835.1 Fimbriimonadaceae bacterium
CCGCGTTCGAGATCATCACGCACCCCAAGTTCATGCCGCATGACCAGGGATCGTGGTGGCTGATCAACTCCTGGGCGAATGAGTGAAGGGTAGCCTGAGCGCCATGTCCGCTGGCTACTCCGGCACGCCGCTCCCTCAGAAGCTCGGCATCAAGCCCAACCATCGCGTCGGCGCCTTTAACCCGCCGCCGAACCTAAGCGAGATCCTGCCCGGCCTCGAAATAGAGCAGTGGAGACCTGGCAGCAGATTCGACATCCTGCTCGCCTTTTACCTTCAGAGGCAAGACCTCGACGCCTCCATCCAAGCGCTGAGCGAAACCATTGAGAAGAACGGGGCGATCTGGGTGTGCTGGCCGAAGAAAGCCTCCAAAATCCCGACCGACGTGCTCGAACAAACGCTCCGCGACGTGATTCTGCCCATGGGGCTGGTCGACAACAAGGTGTGCGCCGTCGACGAAGTCTGGAGTGGGCTGCGCTTCGTCTGGCGGGTTGAGCTTCGCTAAGAAAACTGCTCATCCATGTCCGAGCTATGCCCCGGGAAGAGCTTCGCTTCGGGATCGAGCATGGTCTTGGCGACGCAAACCGCTGTCGCTGCTTCTCCGACGCCGGTTGCGATGAGCTTGAGCTTGCCTTCGAAAGTGCAAACGTCGCCGACGGCGAAAACTCCTGGCAAATTGGTTCGGTAGAGCTGGTCGACCAGGATGCGATTCTTTTCGATGTTCAAGCCCCACTCTTTGATCGGCCCTAGTGAGGATTTGAACCCGATATTGACGATCACGGCGTCGATGTCGTGCTTCTCGATCTCCTTGGTCTGGGTGTTTTCCAAGGTCACGGCTTCGAGGGAGCCGTTGCCGTGCAGCTCCTTGACGACCTGGAACAGCTTCATTTCGACGCCAAGGTCCTTCACAGCTTGGATCGATTGTTCGTGGGCTTTGAACACGTCGCGCCGGTGCACCAGCTTGAGGTCTTGGGCGATCGGATGCAGGTCCAAAACCCAGTCGAACGCCGAATCCCCGCCGCCGACCACCATCAGCTTCTTCCCTTCGAAAAGGGACTTGTGCTTGACCCCGTAATGCACGCCCTTTTCGAGGAACTCGTCTTCCCTCTCGACCCCGAGCTTCGTAGGAGTGAAGGCACCCTCGCCTGCTGAGATGATGAGAGTACGGGTTGGGTAGGAGCCCTTTTCCGTGCCGATCGTGTAGCCTTCGGCATCTTTCGTAAGGGTTGAGGCGGTCTCGCCCAGGATGATTTCCGCTCCGAATTGGGTTCCCTGCTTCGCCATCTCAACCGCGAGGTCTTTGGCGAGGATCTTGGGGAAGCCCGGCATGTCGTAGACGTACTTTTCGGGATAGAGAGCTGCAAGCTGGCCGCCAAGATCGGGAAGGCTGTCGATGACGCGCACGGACATGCCGCGCAACCCCGCATAGAAGGCTGCGAAGAGGCCGACTGGCCCGGCTCCAATCAGGGTGAGGTCGACGCGGGTCATCTGGTTCTATTCTACGGTTTTTCAGCCCGGTACACTCAAGGGCTCATGGAGCGGTTCGACGTCATCGTGGTCGGGGCGGGGCATGCCGGAATCGAGGCAGCGCTCGCTTCCGCTCGGATGGGCCGAAAGACCGCCTGCATCACGCTCAATCTGAGCCGAATTGGCCATCTTCCCTGCAATTGCAGTATAGGCGGACCGGCGAAGGGCCACATCGCTCGAGAGGTCGATGCGCTGGGAGGGCAGATGGGTGTCACGACCGACCACACCCTGACCCACATCCGCCGTGTGGGGACCGGGAAAGGGCCGGCGGTTCAAACGATTCGAGCGCACGTCTGCAAGCAGCTCTATCCTTCGTTCATGCAAGACGTTCTAGGGCGAGAGCCGAACTTGACTCTGATCGAGGCGTCGGTGGAGAGTGTGCTTACGCAGGGCGGACGGGTTACCGGCGTTTCGGTCACC
>JAYROD010000072.1:0-6111 GCA_041911835.1 Fimbriimonadaceae bacterium
GAAGACCGATTGGTTAATGCTTCGCAAGTACTCTTCGTATGGGACCTGCTCGAGCGAGATCAGGTCGATGCTGACCTGGTGTCGAAGATATGCCGAGAGACTCGAACCGGCGAGCCGGGCAAACGTGTCATGGAGCATCTGGAGCGTGCGAAGCTGCTCCTTGCTGAACTTGTCCGGCCTTCGAAAATCGTACAGTTCGTAGTTGATGCTTTTGCGGCCTCCTTTGCCGTCCGGCTGGTATCCGGCAAAGGATGGGCCGCCCGCAGCGGCAGGACTCGGCTGCGCAGGCTTGGGAGCCGGCGCGGCGGGGTTATCCGAGTCGCTCGAGAGCGAGTTCAGCAGGTCATCGATTTCTGTCTGCGAGAGAATGTCGGACAAATGTGCGCCTTCCCAAAAATCGGCCTCGGAGAAATCCCTTCTCCGGGCTGTCAGTTTGGTTATTGGCAAACCGGGAGCGTTCTTCAGGGTTGTGGATTGCAGAACCTCACAAATCGCTTCAAGGTTGGCCGAGTACCGCGGGTGCCATAATCTCTCGAAGCCTGGCGTCGAAGGTCGGGCCGATCCAGGAGGAATGCAATGAAGAATTGGATGAGCGTCGCTCTGGCTCTATGCGTTGCCGGTGCGATCATCGGCTGCAAGAAAGACGAAGCGGCTTCGGGTACGACAGGTGGGACGCCTCCGGCGACCGGGGGCACGACCGGCATGAGTTCCGGATCATCGGCGACGACCGCACCCGGCACTACGGGCCAACCGGCGACGACGACGGGCGGAGAGACGGCTGCCAATGTGGGAAAAGTCGCTGGAGAATGGGAAATCGTTCTGCCGAAGGAAGTCATGGATGAGGCCACCAAGAGCGGCAAGCCAGCTCCGACAGGCAGCATGACCGTCACCGCTGATGGCAAATTCACCATGTCCTTGAGCCGCGAAGATAAGACCTTTAAGGCCGAAGGGAACGCGAAGGTCGATGGCAGCAATCTCGAGCTGACGGCGACGCTGCTCGACGGCAAAGCTCCTGAGACCGAGTCCGACAAGAAGCCTCAAGTGCTCAAAATCTCGGACGATGGCAGCACGCTCACGGCAGAAGACGGGAGTGGATTCACCTTTAAGCGAAAGAGCTGAGGTTCGACGAGGCTGCTGGAAGCGCCGCTGCGGCCCAAGAGGCGCGGCGGCGCATTCTTTTTGGAGCAACGGCCCGGCCGGCGCATCCTTGTTGGAGCAGCGGCCCGGCGGCGGTAGCCCGTCGAAGGCAATATGACGCCGGTCACAACGCCTGGCGGCAGATTCGTTGCACAATGAGAGAGTGAAAACCGGCACGTTGACGCGCCAGCTTGAGCCTGGGTCTGCCTCGGCCCGTACGCCGCTGACGGATCGATTCGGGCGCCGCCACACCTATTTGCGTGTTTCGGTGACGGATCGCTGCAATTTCCGGTGCGTCTACTGCATGCCGCCCGAGGGACTGCTATGGCGGCAGAGGGAGGAGATTCTCACCTACGAAGAGATCGAGCGGCTGACCCGGCTGTTCGTCGAGATGGGGGTCGATAAGGTTCGACTCACCGGCGGCGAGCCGACCGTTCGAAAAGGGATCGACGAGCTGATCGCCAGGCTGAAGTCCATCGAAGGGCTGAAGACCCTGCTGATGACCACTAACGGCTTTCGACTGAAGGGGCAGGCAAAGCGTTATAGGGAAGCCGGACTCGATGGACTGAATATCAGCCTCGATTCACTCAAGAAGGAGCGGTTCCACGAGATTACGCGGCAAGATTCGCTCGAACAGGTGCTCGCCGGCATCGACGCCGCGATCGAGGTCGGGTTCCCGTCGATCAAGATCAACGTCGTCGCAATGGCTGGCATCAACGATGATGAGCTGGGCGATTTTGTGGAATTCATTAAAGATAGACCATTAGAAGTTAGATTTATCGAGTTCATGCCCTTCCATCAGAACGGATGGACGGCCGGAGGGGTTTTGTCCTTCGCCGAGATGAAGCGTCGGCTGAGCGAGCGGTATGAGCTGATCCCCGTCGAGACGGCGCCCACCGCCGTCGCCAAAGAGTTCCGGGTTGAAGGACACCTCGGAACGCTCGGCTTCATCACCTCCATGACCGAGAACTTCTGCTCGGGATGCAACCGCCTCCGCCTGACTGCGGATGGCAACATGAAGAACTGCCTCTTTTCGACCACTGAGACCGACCTCAGGGACCAGCTGAGAAGCGGCGCCTCGGATGAAGAGCTGGAAGCGACGATCCGAAGTTGTCTCGACGCCAAATGGAAAGAGCATCCGCCGATGGAGCGGCTCGTGGAGCTTCACAATCGCTCGATGATCCAGATCGGAGGCTGAGACCATGAGAGACGTTTCGGCCAAAGTATCCACCCTCCGCACTGCCACGGCACAGGCAACGCTGTACGCTGCAGCGGAGACGATCCGGCTGGTCCGGGAAGGCGGGGTGCCCAAAGGCGACCCGATTCCGGTTTCCCGCGTCGCTGCGATCCAGGCGGCGAAGAATACGCCGCTGCTCATTCCCTATTGCCATCCGGTCCCGCTCGACTTTGTCAAAGTGGACTTCGAAGTGCTCGACGACCGTATCGTCGTCACCGTATTCACCAAAGCGATCTACAAAACCGGAGTGGAAATGGAGGCTCTGGCCGGCGCGAGCGCCGCCGTGCTGAACCTCTACGACATGCTCAAGATGCTCGACGACGAAATGCACATTGGCAAGATCGAGCTGCTCGAAAAGACCGGCGGCAAATCCAATTTCGCGCTGAAGACCGAGGGGCAGTTCCGCGCGGCGGTGCTGGTCTGCAGCGATCGCGTGTCTCAGGGGCAAGCGGAGGACCGCTCAGGGCTGCTGCTCAAGCAATTGCTCATCGACCAGGGCGGGGATGTCGTTTCCTACGCCGCGGTCGCAGACGAGGTCGACGAGATCCAGGGATCGGTCAAGCGCTGCTGCGACGAACTGCATGTCGATCTGCTGTTCCTGACCGGCGGGACGGGGGTCGGCCCACGAGACATGACACCGGAAGCGGTTAGACCCTTGCTGTCAGCCGATCTGGGAGGCATCGAGGCGTTTCTGCACCGATACAGCCAGGAGCGCCTGCCTTACGCGATGCTGAGCCGTCTCTGCGTCGGCCGACGCGGCCAGACGTTCGTGTTCTGCCTGCCTGGGTCTCCGGGAGCAGTGCAAGACGCATTCGATGCCCTTTTCCCGTATGTGCTCCACGCGCTGGCCATCCGCGACGGGGCGAATCATGGTTGAGGCTCGACCCGCCAACAAGACTTACTCCGAAGCGCTCGAGATCGTGCTCTCGCACGCTGCACCCTTGGGCTCGGAAAACGTCGCGCTCAGAGAGTTGGGAGGCCGAACATTGTCGGAGGCTGTCCGAGCACCGTTCGACATTCCGTTATTCGACAATAGCGCGGTGGATGGTTACGCGATAGGGGCCGAGGCTGTGGAAGAGCTCATTTCGAAAGGAAACGTCCGCCTGGATGTCGCTGGCTCCATTGCAGCGGGCGACCCCGAAAGCCACGTTCTCGGGCCGGGGCAATCCTATCGCATCTTCACCGGCGCGCGAGTGCCCGCCGGTTGCTTCGCAGTGATCATGCAGGAAGACGCCGATCGTCAGGACGGTCAGGTGGCGCTAGGAGGCAACGCCTCAGAAGGGATGAATATTCGGCGGCGCGGGGACGAATGCCGTGTGGGAGACGTTCTCATCGAGCCTGGGTGCCTCTTGGGTCCTGGGGCCGTCGCTCTCATCGCGGAATGCGGCTTGGAACGCGCCTCGGTTTATCGCTTGCCAACCGTGGGGATTCTGGCGACGGGGAGTGAATTGACCCAGCCGGGAGAAGAGTTGAAGGCAGGAGCGATCTACGAATCAAACAGTTTCGGGCTTCGGACCGCATTTCAAGAAGCTGGAATCGTGGACCTGAGAATGGAGCATGTGCAGGATGACCTCGAAGGCACGCAGCGTTCGCTCGATGAACTGTTGAATCAGTGCGACATCGTGGTGACGGCTGGTGGAGTCTCCGTCGGTGATCATGATCTCGTTAGAGACTGCTTAAGCATCCTCCAAGTCGAGGAGCAAGTTTGGGGCGTGCGTTTGAAGCCCGGTAAGCCGTTCTACTTCGGAACCCCTCGGTCGGAACGACGCTGTCATGCGGTATTTGGTCTACCCGGGAATCCGCTTTCGGCGCTCGTCACCGCGCAACTTTTCGTGTGGCCTTATCTTCGAAAGACACTGGGGATGTCTCGGCCGACCGGAAGCACAGTCACGGCGCGACTTTCAAAATCCATTCGAAAACATACGGACCGATTGGAGTTCGTGCCGGGCATGCTCAGATGGGGCGCGGACGGACCCGATTTCGAACCTACTTTGAAGCGAGGATCGCACATGCTCAGCGGATTTTCCTGCTCGAACGCGCTTGGCATGTTCCCACTCGAATCGATGGAGATGGAGGCGGGATCGAACATCGAGACCATGATGATTCGGTGGGGTCTGAAGATCGATGTCTGATAACAAAATCGTACACCTTCGCTATTTCGCTGCACTGCGCGAGCGCTCCGGAAAGGATGAAGAAGAGCTCAACACGGCTGCAGAAACTGTTGGCGACCTATATGTCGATCTCTCGGCCATCTATTCGTTTGCTCTGCCCATACAGATTGTGCGCGCATCGATCAATGGAAACTTCGTTCCGATGTCGCAGGTGATCTGCGACGGGGACGAAGTCGTGTTCATCCCGCCTGTCGCGGGAGGCTGACCTCATGTTCAAACTCACACGAGAACCGATTAACATTCCGGAGATGGCCGTCGCTTCGGCAGGCGGTTTCGTGAGCTTCGAAGGCAAGGCACGGGATCACCATCAAGGGCGACAGGTGCTCGCGCTCGAGTATGAAGCGTTCGACGAAATGGCACAAACGGAAGGCGACAGGCTGCTGGTGGAGGCGGTCGAGCGATTCGGAGTGCTTCGGGCCGAATGCATCCATCGCGTCGGGCGATTGGAGATCGGGGAGACTGCGGTTTGGATCGGCGTTGCCGCTGCCCATCGGGCGGAAGCGTTCGATGCGTGCGAATGGATCATCGACGAATTGAAAGTGCGGGTGCCGATTTGGAAGAAGGAGCACTTCGCTGACGGCGATTCCGGCTGGGTGGGAATCGACGTGCCGAGCTAAGAGCGGAAACTCTCGGAGTTCAATTAGAACTAGTCGCCAGGAATCGGGAAGGTGAATCCAGGGCCTTATGCGTCAAGGGCGAAGTCGCCTTTCCAATTGCTTGACTCGCTCGACGGATGGGAGAATCATGTTGCCCGCCAGTCGCTGCTGGATTCTTATCTCTTCCTTTCGCCACCGCAACTCTCCCTTTTCGTCGCCGATACTTTGGTAGTATGCGGCCCTGATACCTTCTGCCATAAACCGATACTTGAAGAGTTTACTCATAGACTCAACGAGGGGCATCCAGTCCGGAAACTCCTCAGTCGATGGCTTGGGCAATGAAACTCGGATCGATTGCTTACCAGAACTCAGGGTGAGCACAGGCCGATCGGGAACTGTCGACGGTTCGAGTGGAGTTACAATCCACTGACAGAAGCCTGACGAAGCGGAGGTTGAATTTGACCATGGTGAAATGAGCCACAATCCGCCCAATTGATCAACGGCCCGGTCGGATAGTGTTACATCGGAGGAGGTGACCACGCTTGTCCAGCCGATAGGCGATGAAAATGCATCAAATATCTGAAGAGAATTCCCAAATGACATCAGCGGATTCTTTCGCCAGACCTCGAGCTTACGTTCCCTCAATTTGTCGACGTCAATGAGTGATATCCCTTTCGGCAGCGCTGCTCTCAGAGATTCGGCATGAGCTGGCTGATACGAGAACGCGTAATGATCAACGACTTGCCGAACGGGCATAGAATGGGTGGAAGAAATGACCAGTTCGATCGGCAAGCTCGTGCGTTCATCGACCCTAAGCTGAGCGAAACGATGTCGGACATAGTTCGTGCCGAACCCATCCACAAACCGCTCATCCGGATCTTCGAACCAGATTACGCTGATCTGGCGCCCGGAGGAGTCAACCTCATGAGACAAGCGTCGGGGCACGTCGCTGCCATGCGGCGTGGGTATA
>JAYROD010000073.1:0-3701 GCA_041911835.1 Fimbriimonadaceae bacterium
CTATGTAGGACGAGGGTTCAGGAACTGGAGGTGGCGGCGGCGGAGGTGGGGGCGTCGGATTCGATCCATTGTCTCGCGGCACGATCGCCAGCGCACCACCCAAAATCGGGATGCCGAGCCACCAGGGGGCAGAGACAACCGGAATATTGCTCTCACCTTGCGTTACGAGCGGTGTGGAAGGCTCGGTCGGCGGCACAGCCTCAGCGACCACTTGCGGGACGGCTGGCTCTGCTGGCTCTGTCGTAGCGAACACTTCGGTGGCGGAAACGTCTTCCGGCGTCGGCTCCTTAGGGGGAGCAGCGGTTTCGGTCGCTTGTGAGATGCTGACGGCTTCGGGCCGGACGGGGCCCTTCGTAAGCGGGTTGCCGCACTCCTCTTTCAGGACTGGGCGCCCCGACTTGTCGACCCAAATTTTGGTTCCTTTCTTGAACTTGAGAACCCGACTCCGCAGCACGCCCGAATCCGGAACGTTGTAAACCACAAACACCATGTCGTCCGGAATGCGGGTCAATTCGAGGCTCTGGAAATACTGAATCACCTCTGGGCGGGTCATGGCGAAATGGCGCATATAGCGGTCCATCACCACAGGGTCCGACTTCACGTGGTTCATCAATGCGTCATGGGAGTGTGCCGGCCGCTGCAGATAGGAGTTTGGCGGCATAGGCCCGGAGGCAAACGCAGCCGACATGAGCAAAACCGCAAGGATCCCAATCAAAAACAATCGCATATCTCGCCTTCAAGTACACTACTTCTGACCATCGCCTTGAACTCAATGTTCTAAAATTGGCGAAAGGTCCTAGTTACTACGGAATCTGATTGACGCAAAGCTTGTGCCAACTCAATCGCTGAGGTGATTTTCCAGCAATTCTCTCGCACGGCGCGCCCTTTCGATCAGATCTAGCGCCTCCTGAGCGGCGGCTTGCTCTGCCTCTTTCTTGGATCTGCCTGTGCCTTCACCCATGACTTCGTCGTCGAATAGGACCTGCACCAGGAATCGCTTTTCATGCGCGTGGCCGGATTCTCGCAGGACTCGGTAAATCGGCGTCTTGCGCCATGAAGCTTGCGCCACCTCTTGGAGCTTGGACTTGTAGTCGTTCGGGCTGACGTCGCCGCAGCTCACCTGCATCAAGAACGGATCGAGCTGTTCGAGAACGAACCATCGAGCCTTTTCCATTCCCGATTCGAGGTAGATGCCGCCAATGACGGCTTCAAAAACATCGGCAAGTATCGAGGGGCGGGTGCGCCCTCCCGTCGCTTCTTCGCTTGGGCTGAGCACGATAAACTCATCAAGTCCCAGCCGCAACGCCGTTTCCGCTAGTGGCCCTTCTTGGACCACGCTGGCCTTCGCCTTGCTCATCATGCCTTGATCCCAATCGGGATGGTGCTCGTAAAGGTATTGGGCAACCACAAGGCCCAGGACGGAGTCGCCAAAGAACTCGAGCCGCTCATAGCTGTCCCGGATGACATCGTCCACCGCCGACCGATGATTCATCGCAAGGTCGAAGAGCGCGTGGTTCTTGAGGGGGATTGCTTTAGGAATCATCCACGAATTTCTGTAAGTGTGGCCGCCAAACGTCCGATGCCCTCGCGGATATCGTTCTCGCTCGCCGCATAGCTGAATCGGATGTGGCCGGGGCCTTCGAATACGGTGCCCGGAACGGTGGCGATGTGAGCTCGCTCGAGCAGTATCTCGCTCAATTCGACGTCATTCTGAGCTTCCCTCCCCAAATACGAGCGGACATCTGGAAATAGGTAAAAAGCGCCATCGGGAAGCAGAACGTCGAGTTCGGGGATCGTATTCATCAGTTCGAACATCAAGTCGCGGCGGCCACGAAAGGCGCTCTTCATCACCTCTAGCTCGGAACAAGGCATCTGGAGTGCAGCCAGCGCACCGGCTTGAGCGAACGATGTGGCGTTGCTCGTCACCTGATCCTGAATGTTCACGATCGCCCGCGCCACCTCGATCGGAGAGGCCGAGTACCCGATCCGCCATCCCGTCATCGAGTAGCTCTTGCTGCAGCCACCGATGGTCACCGTCCTCGCGGCGACTTCCGGCCCGAGCGAGGCGATGCTCACTGGCGAGCGGTCGTAGCAGAGCATCTCATAAATCTCGTCGGTGATGATCCAAAATCCCCGTTCGACTGCCAGCGTCGCAATGTGCCGCAGATCCGATTCGCTCAGCATCATGCCGGTCGGATTGCAGGGACTGTTCAATACGATGGCCTTGGTCTTCGATGTCACCGCCGTCTCGAGCTGTTCTGGCAGCGGCAGAAACCCATTTTCTGGAAGGGACTGCACCCGCACGGGTATTCCACCGGCCAGCCCAACCTGATCCGCGTAGGTCATCCAATAGGGCGCTAGAAGGATGACCTCGTCGCCCGGGTTGACGACCGCTTGCATCGCATTGAAAAGACTGTGCTTGGCTCCGCAGCTGACGACGACCTGCTCCGAAGTCGCCGCGACTCTGTTCTGGGTTTGTAGCTTCTCGGCGATTGCCGCCCGAAGGGCAGGCAATCCTGCGCTGGGCAAGTACTTGGTCATCCCACTCTGGATGGCGCGGATGGCGGCATCGCAAATCGCTTCGGGAGTGTTAAAATCCGGCTCCCCGGCTGCAAAGGAGATGACATCGATTCCCTCCGCTTGCATCTTTCGGGCGCGAGCGGTCATCGCCAATGTGGGAGATGGCTTCAACAGCCGCGTTCGCGCGGACAATTCGAGCGGAGACACCAAGTCCGATCATACCCTTGGCTATAATCCAACCCGTGCGCCGCACGCCGTCAGGCCGACTGCTTCTGCTGCTTCTGCTCGTGATATTCGCGCTATTCCTTCACGTCGCCGTCGGCAGTTCCCAATGGATCGCGCCGGGCGCCGTGGTGAAGGAGTTGCTTTCCGGTGATCAGGGAAGGACCGGCAGCGTCGACAATGGCATCATCTGGCACCTGCGGCTGAGCCGTGCGGTAGGATGCGGCCTGGTGGGGCTCCTGCTTGGCGCCGTAGGCGCTGCGTTTCAGTCACTCTTCCGAAATCCGCTCGCAGAGCCCTATGTAGTTGGGGTGTCGAGTGGCGCTGCAGTGGGCGGAACCGCCGCCATCTGGGCGGGCGTGGGATCGTTCTTCTTCGGGCTTGGGGCCATGGTTTTCGCATTCTTGGGCGGCATGGCTGCACTCATCCTCGTCATGTTTCTCGGCCGAAGGCGGGGAGCCATCAGCGTGCCTACCGTGTTGCTCTCTGGCGTGGTTTTGGGATCCGTGCTTTCGGGTGTGCTTTCTTGGATTTTGGTGGCGTCGGGGCAGGACACGAATCGACTGGTGGAGTGGCTGCTGGGCACGACCTCGAACATGAATTGGAGCAAAGTGGCGATGTTGACCGTGGCCGCCGCGATCGGCACGCCCATCCTGATATTCCAGGCCCGCAAACTCAATACGCTCTCAGTCGGCGAGGAGTCGGCTTCGCGCCTTGGAATCGACACCAAACGGCTCACCAGCGTCGTCCTCGTGACCGGGTCGGCCATGACCGCGTTTGCCGTGGGTTCTGCGGGAATCATTGGATTCGTCGGGCTCGTTGGGCCGCACATTGCCCGGCGAGCCCTCGGGTCTGACATGAGATGGTCGCTCGCCGGGTCGGCGTTTTTGGGCGCTGCGCTCTTGCTGGTTTCGGACATCGTCGCTCAGCGGGCGATACCGCATTCCGAGGTCCCTCTC
>JAYROD010000074.1:0-8203 GCA_041911835.1 Fimbriimonadaceae bacterium
ATGAGAAATATGGGAAGAACGGTCTCGTGGTCATCGGCGCCAATTGCGCCGAGCGGGATCAGCATGGACAGATCACGAACACCCCGGAAGCCGCCCGCGGATATTCGACTGAGCACAATTACACTTACCTTTTCACCTATGGCAACGATGACCTGAAAAAGGCCGTGAACATCCACGGAATTCCGACGATGTTCGTTGTCGACAAGAACGGGGTTATCCGGTTTGTACAGGTTGGTTACTCCCCGACCCTTCAGGAGATCTTGGAAAAACCGATCCAAGCGGCGCTCGCCTCGCGATAAGCTCCTTTTTCGGTCCTCCAGCCATGCCGGCCGGAGGACTACGTATCGAGGAGAACCGTGATGATCTCGAACGGTTTGTACTCGATGCTCGCTATGCCGTCCTGCACCTCGAGTTCACCGACGATCCGCTCGCTGAGGTCGGCTAGGAAAGCCCGCTTGATTCCACGGGCGCACGATAGTTCGGTCGTGCCCCTTGAGTTGTGGCATTCGTAGAGCCGTACCACGATGCGGTTGGAATCTTCAGCCTTTTTCACGCTCTCGACAACTACGTTGCGGCTGTCGACCGCGACGAGCTTGGGCAGTTCGCCGACGACTCCGGGGGAGCGGTCGAGGAATGCGATCCTTGGAGGCGCGTTGAGCGAATAAGCCGCCGCGACCACTTCCGCATGCTGATACCCATCGTAATGCGGCAGCATGACGTACGTGAAGCGGTGCAGGCCCATGTCGCACTGCGGGTCGGGCGCTTTCGGGGAACGAAGCAGGGTCATCCGGAGGACGTTTCCGCGGCAGTCGTAGCCATATTTGCCATTGTTGAGGAGCGCCGCGCCGTGGCCGCCTTCGCTGAGATCGACCCACTTTTGAGCGCAAACCTCGAAGCGTGCCATGTCCCAGGAGGTGTTCATGTGGGTCGGACGCTCCACGTTTCCGAACTGAATTTCATAGGTGGCTCGCTGGCTGTTCACATTGAGCGGAAAGGCCACTTTGAGCATCTTGTCCTCTTCCTGCCAGTCGATCTCAGTGTCGAACCGGATTCCAGGAGTCGGACCGAGGCTGATTCGCTGGCGGATAGTGCTCTTGCCGAAGCGCTTGACGATTTCGGCCGCCACTCGGACTGGGCCTCTTTCGACGATCTCGAAGCTGTCGCTCTTCGTGAGGTCTTTGCCGGTCTCGAGCGCATAGGCGTCGACGTCCCAGGCATCCCAAAAGAGGGGTTTGTCATCGAAGATCTGGAACAGGTTGGCCAGCTTGCCAACCTCGATAAACTCGATCGGTCGATCGTCGAGGCTGTTGATGCTGCTGATGTTCCCGTTTGGATCGAATCGAATGCTGAACTCGCCATTCTCGATTCGCCTTTCCCTTGCCTTGAGGCGCGTTCGGACGGTGGGTGGCTCACCCGACAGGTCGGCGACCGCGACCGAGCCGAGCGCCTCGGGCGGCGTCCCAAAGATGAGCTTCCGCTCCCCAAATTCCTCAATCAGTTGGACCGGCATTCTGCCCTCAGCGACAACCAGCGACTGGGGTACGTCCGGTTCGTCCCAAGGCAATTCAGCCTGAGCGGGGAGCGACGCATTCTGGAATAGCGCTACAGGCCGCGCCATGTTCGAGGTGTCCAGTTTGGAACCGATCCGGACGAGGCTCTCGCCGATGATCTCGCCCGCGCTTTGGCGAATGAGCGCGTAGTCCTTCGCACTGTCCTCATAGACTTCTCGAACCGATGAACCCGGGATAATGTCGTGGAACTGGTTGAGCAGCACGAGCTTCCAGTCGGCTTCGAGTTCCGCCGCCGGGTAGCCCTTTGGAAAGTCGTCCCGGAAGCAGCAAAGCAGTTCAGCATCACGCATCAGGAATTCGCACTCGCGATTCGAGCGCTTGTTCGCCGCCTGGCTGGTGTAGGTTCCTCGATGGAGCTCGAAATAAAGCTCACCAGCCCAGGTCATCAAGTCTCTGCTCTTGGACTTCGATTCGCGGAAGAAGTCGACCGCCTTGCGCCTGCTTTCGATGACCGGCAGATTCGGCGCGATGCGCGCACGCCGGAGAAACTCGAGGTGGCGCTCTGTCGGCCCCCCGCCGCCGTCTCCAAAGCCATAAACATAGAGCGAGTGATCGCTTCGGGCGTGGTCTTTGTATTTCTTGACGCTCTCCAGGAGCTGCGAGGGTGTGCAGTCGCCGCAGTAGGTGTCTGCCGGAGGGAAGTGCGTCCAGATGCGCGTTCCATCGATCCCCTGCCACCAGAACGTGTGATGGGGAAACTTGTTGAACTGGTTCCAACTGATCTTCTGGGTCAGGAAGTACTTGATGCCGAACTTATGGAGAATCTGTGGTAGCGCCGCGGAGTAGCCAAAAACGTCCGGAAGCCACATGTCGTCGGTGGTGAATCCGAAGTGTTTTTGGAAGTAGCGCCGCCCGTAGAGGAACTGACGGACGAGCGATTCCGCCCCCGTGAGGTTGCAGTCCGCTTCGACCCACATCGAACCGACCGGCTCCCACTGGCCCTTTTGGGCGGCGGCTTTGATCTTCTTGAGCAAAGCCGGATATTCGCGCTCGAGCCATTCATATTGCGAGGCCTGGGAATGGACGAAGACGTACTCGGGATAGCGCTCGATCAAGTCGAGCTGATTGGCTGCGGTGTGCGCCATCTTCAAGTGCGTGATCCGCAGGGGCCAGAGCCATGCGGTATCGAGATGCGCGTGTCCAACGGGGGTGATCGTGTGCTTGAGCTCGCTGTTCAGGCTGCCGAGCGCCTCTTTCACAATCTTGCGACACCTGCCGAGGGTGAGCCGATCGGCGGCGTCATAAACGTTGCAGACGGTATTCAACGCTCGCAGGATCGTCGCATGGCTAGGGTCGGTCTCGTCCAGCGATTTGAGGAGGTCATAGGCGAACTCGCAGTCGAACGCGAGCTGCTGAAGTTCCGGATCGATGGCGACGAGCTCTGCGGATTTGACCGTTTCGACGAGCTGCTCGCGGGGAAGTTCGCTCACGTGAACTCTGCATTGCGGATTTCGCGCATAGGCCTGAATGCAAAGATCAACCTTTTCGCCCCCTTTTGCCGGCGAGAAGAGCCTCAGCACGGGATGCGGGTCGTCGAGACCGCGGATGGGAATGTTCTTGCTCCAGACGGTGCGCTCGCCGCCCACCTCGGCGATCAGCCCGACCTCTTCCCCGGCGAGCGATTTGGGCACACTGCCCGTCACGCGGAACCAGACCATGCGGTAGGCCGGCCCATATTGGAAGCCACCATCCACCTTCTTCCACGGCCCTTGGGAGCGAGCATCCAGCTCGGTCTCATGTGGCTTCGAACAGTATTCGATTTCGAGCGGGACGCGTTCGCCCAGCACCTTCTCTACAAGGGATCGTTCGATGAATTGGCCGATTCGGCGGAGGGTGAGGTCGGTGTGCTTGAGCATGGGCAATGAACTCGGAAAATCGGGAGTTTACCGGCCTTGGGCTCTGTTTGGGGGAGTAGAATCTCGGCATGTCGGGAGATGCCTCCTCGACGATGGTCGAGGCCGTGCTGACGGCGCTCTATCTGCGTGGGGCGCCGCGAATGGGGGTCGTTCACCGCACGTCGGCCGGCGCGGCAGCCTATGTCCTGCGGGCCGAGCAGCCACCGCTGGAGTCCGCCCATTCGACACTTCGCTCCAATGGCTTCTGGGCCGAAGCCACCGCGCTTCAGACGCCAGGGCTCTTGGATTGGGCCGTTCAGCGTGTTGAGAAAGGCGAGGTTCTGACGCTGGCGTCCAAGGCCTATCCGATGCGCTGGTTGGCCCGGCTGGGATCTCAGGCTCCCCCGGCGCTTTGGTTGAGTGGACCGATGCCGACGGCGCCTTTCCTTGGGGCGGTGGGCAGCCGAATGCTTCGACCTGAGAGCGGCCGGTTCGCCCGTACGCTGGGGACCGTTTGTGCATCGATGGGATATGGGCTCGCAAGCGGCGGCGCCGAGGGCGCGGACCGGCTGGCCGCACAGGGCGCCCAAAGCGCGGGATCGCCTGTGGTGGAGATCCTGCCGTTCGGGATCGCCCGGATGCACTCCGGGTGCCACGGTTCCACTCGGCTGAGCGTCGCGGCTCCCAATTCGCCTTTTTCGGCCCCCCAGGCGATGGAGCGCAACGCACTGATCTATGCGCTGAGCGAGGCGACGATCGTCGTTCAAGCGCGGTTCCGCGAAGGCGGCACATGGGTGGGCGCCGTGGATGCGATTCGTCGCCGTTTGACGCGGGTGGTCGTGCGGGACGACCCCGCCGATCGGGCAAGCTGCGCTCTCATAGCGCTTGGGGCGACGCCCCTCTCCGAAGCAGCGTCGATCCCGGCGGTTTTGAATCGGAGTGACGCTCAAAGGGTCCTTCCGCACGTCCTCGAATCCCGAACGGCTTACGCGGCGTAGCGCGATGGGCGACGCACCCATGTCCGCCGGTATTCTTGGCTTGTGATCGCCATCTGCAAGACGCGGCCGGAGCCGGGCGTCGATCTGATTCAAGTGGAAGAGCCGTCCGTTCGTCCCGGTTGCGTCAAACTGAGGGTTGAACATGGCTCGGTCTGCGGGACCGACCTCCACATTTCTAATTGGGACTCTTGGTCGAGCCACCGAATGAAGCTGCCACGGCTTATTGGCCATGAGTTTTGCGGGACCATCGTCGAGGTCGGCGAAGGGGTGGCGAGCCGCCAGGTTGGCGATTTCGTCGCCAGCGAATCCCACATCGTTTGTGGGCACTGCGAGCAGTGCCTCAAAGGCCAGGGCCACGTCTGCGTCAATACCGTCATCTTGGGAGTCGATGTCGATGGGGGATTTGCGCCCTATGCCGTCATTCCCGAACAGAACGCCCGCCCGACTCCCGCGTCGGTTCCCAAGAACGTCGCCAGTCTGCAAGATGCTCTTGGGAATGCGGTCCATACCGTTATGGCCGGTCCGGTCGAAGACCGAACTATTCTCATCACCGGACTGGGGCCGATCGGGCTCTTTGCGGTGGCGATCTGCAAGGTGCTGGGCGCGAAGAAGGTGATCGGTACGGAGATCAGTCCATATCGCATCGCGCTTGCAGAGAAATTGGGGATCGATCAAGTGATCAATCCCACGCGCGAGGACGTCCATTCGGCGCTCTGCCGCCAGTTTCCCCAAGGATTGGATGCGACCCTCGAGATGTCAGGCCATCCAAGCTCGCTCGACTTGGCGATCCAGCATACGCGTCCGGGTGGGAGGATCAGCCTGCTGGGCGTTTTCCCCCAGAACGACCAGACGCTCGACGTCAATGGGATCATCTTCAAGGGGCTCGACGTGCAAGGGATCGTCGGCCGGCGGATCTGGGAAACCTGGGAGCAGATGGCGTGGCTTCTGACCGAAAAAGGGCTTGACGTGACGCCGGTGGTGACCCACGAGATGCCCTATTCGGAGGTCAACGAAGCGATGAGCATCATGAAGGCTGGGGAGGCCGGAAAGATCGTGCTCGACTTCACTTCCGCGTCCTGAACTGCCGGGTTCAATTAGACCCGCGCAGGTACACTCGGCTCATGACAGTTGCCGTTCTGCCGTTCAACGCCGGGCCCAATACGAGGCCCGCGCTGGCGCGCCAATTTGCGAATTTTGCCTGCGAAATCGTCCGGAATCACGGCCAAGTGGACGTCAACGCTGTCAACTACCTGATGCGCCTCGACGGCGACCCGCCACGCTTCGCGAATGTCAATCCGTCGGAAACGCTCAATGAGCCGGAGATGATCCAACAGTTCTTCGAACAGGCCGAGATCGACCTGGTGATGGATGGCCTGCTCGTTCAACGTGACGATAGCTTCGCTCTGACCTACCGGTTCTTCCAGAAGGGCAATTCGGAGCCGACGTTGGTCAAGGAGTCGGAATTCAAGATTTCGGAGGCATTTGGAATCATTCGCCAAGAGGTGAACGACCTCGCCTCCCAAGCGTCGACGAAACTGCCCGATTCGCTCGATCCGGATGAAGAGCTTTTCGGCACGAACGACCCGGCGGCGTTTCTCAAGTTCCTAGAAGGATTCGACGCGCTCCAGTATGTTGAACGGGCCCAGGGCCAGGTGGCGCTTGAGTTTTCTCCGGAGCCGGCGATTCAATGTTTGCTTGAATCGCTCAAGGCAGATCCTGATTGGGAGGGACCGTATGTGACCCTGGTCCAGCTTTGCCGCCTTGGGGTCCAGATGCGAATCGGTGACCCGCAGGAACTCGAAAAGTCGCTTAAAGAGGCGATCGAAATCGTCCCAGACGACGCGCGAGGGTATTTCGGTCTTGGCGAGCTCTACGAGGCCACCCAGAACTTGCCGCAAGCGGCGGAGCAGTTTGAAAAGGCGATCCAGCACGATTCGAGCGAGCCGGCGATCTATACGCGGCTTGGGCTCGTCCAAATGGCCCAGGCGATGCCCGTCAACGCCGAACGCAACTTCAGGAAAGCCGTCGAGATGGAGGGAGACGACAAGCCATCGATGGATTTCCTCGCGACCGTCCTGGCCCAGAGCGGCCGGGCCCACGAGGTGCCGGCGCTTTGGCGCGAGCTGATTGAAAAGAACCCGCAAAACGCCCAGGCTCACGCTAAACTCGCGATCAGCCTGATCCAGAACGGCCAGGAAGAGGACGGCGTGCGGGCGTTCGACTTGGCGCTCGAAACCCTCGAAGACAACACACTTGTTAAACGGTACTACGCACCGTACTTGGCTCAGAAAGGTGAGTTCGATCAGGCGATGGACTTTTACGAGGACTGTCTCGATGTCACTCCTACGGACGTGCCGCTGCTGGTCGAATACGCCCAAACGCTCCAGGCCGGTGGACGCCAAGTCGAAATTCCTGAGGTTCTCAAGACGATTCTCTCGGCGAGTCCCGACGCGAATACCCGGGCGCAAACGCTCGCTTGGAGCATCGAGCTCGAGCAGCCGAAAAGAGTGGAGACGGTTCAAAGCGCCCAGCAAAAAATGGAGGCCGGCGACTTTCAAAGCGCGGTCAGTGAATTGAGATCGCTCAAGAATTGGCTGGCGGACTACTGGAAGATGTGGGCTTTGTTGTCGGCTGCATTGAACCGCGTCGGCGAATATCAGGAAGCTGAGGAGGCTGCGCGGCAACTCATCCAGCTGTTCCCTGGCTGTGAACCCGCCTATGGCGAGCTCGTCGCCTCGCTGAACGCACAGGGCCGGGACCAGGAAGCCTACGACACCATGCGCTATGCGGCGTCGATGATCCAAGGATCGCTGCCCATCGCGGTGAACCTTGCGCTGACCGCCAAGAGGGTCGGCAAACAGGACGAGGCGAGGCAATTGGCCAAGCAGATCCGGGAAGCCATCGGCCCTAACGAAGAATTGGAACCGGTCTTGGCCGAAATCGAGGCCTGATCCGGCGCGCCGCGCCAATTACTGGTCAAAAAAACCTGCGAAATGCGGAATGAGCATTTCGAGGTTTTATCGTGCGAACTTACGTTGTAATCGCTTGCGCATTCCTGACGGCTCAGCTGGCCATGGCCCAAGACAAGCCTGTGGCGGCATACGAGCCGGGCACTCTGTTGGTGAAGTTTCGTGAACCGGATTGGATGGGCGCCCGGGTGGCCGTGTGGGCCGATGGCGCACGGGTTGCGAGCGAAATCCCGAGCCTTGGCGTCACCCGCATTCGACTGAGCCCAAGACGGTCTCTGCAGGCGGCGCTCCGATACTATCGGTCGCTGAGGGCGGTCGAATACGCCGAGCCGAACTATGTGTTTCACGCGGACTTCACGCCGAACGACCCACAGTTTGCCAATCAGTACGCTCATCAAAAGATTCAATCCCAGTCGGCGTGGAACCTCTGCCAAGGATCGCCGTCCGTCATCATTGCGATCGTCGATACGGGTACGGATTACACACATCCAGATCTTCAGGGCAAGGTGGTTGCGGGCTTTGACTTCGTCAACAACGACGCCGACCCCATGGACGACAACGGTCATGGGACGCACTGCGCCGGCATCGCCGCGGCCAATACGAATAACAGCGTCGGTGTGGCCGGCGTGGGATTTAACTGCTCCGTTATGCCGGTCAAGGTGCTCAATGCTGCCGGATCGGGCTACCTCGACGCGGTCGCCAACGGCGTGACGTATGCCGTGGACCATGGCGCCAAGGTCGTCTCGATGAGCCTCGGCGGGGGTTCGGGAACGCTGACGCTGCAGAACGCGGTCGATTACGCGTGGAACCACGGCGTCGTCGTCGTGGCC
>JAYROD010000075.1:0-3468 GCA_041911835.1 Fimbriimonadaceae bacterium
GATTCGTCGGGTGCCAAGCTCCGTAGTAGAATTGAGTCACTCCAAGAGTCGCGCTCTGAGTCGAAGTAAATGTGAACGCCGCCTGCAGTTGGGCAACCGTCGGAGGATTCGGCAAGGTCATCCAATTGAACGCCAAGCCATAAATGCCCCCGTCGTTTCCGACAAGTAGAGTGCCTGGATTCGCGGGGTTGACCGCACAGCAGTGCTGGTCGTTGTGGGTGATCGCATTCGAGCCTCCACCCGGATTTGCCGGAGTCGAATTACCGGTTCCGGTTTGCCCGATATCCGCCCAAACCCACGTGCCGGTTGCGTCGTTTCGAACCCCCGCCGCAACGCTGATCAAACCGACGATGAGCACGTCCCGGTATCCACCTGGAATTTGAGTCGTGTCCAACGAAACATCGTATGAGGCCTGCCCCCAATTGTCGTTGCCGCCACCGGCATAAGAATTCGGGAATCCCGCAATGATGCTCGTCCAAGTTCCGTCGTTCCCACCCTTTTCGCTCTGCCAGATATTTCGATCCTGGCCAGACATGATGTAGACCGTTTCCGAGTTACCTTTCGAGGTCGCCACTTGAATCGAGGCCACCCCTGGAGAGCCGGCATTGACGCCAGGTCCTGCAAGAGCGCTCCAGGAATTGAGCTGCCCGCGCTGCAGCGAACGGTAGATCACGGCGTTGCCGGCCGCGTTGATTCCCACCGCGAAGTACCAGCGCAAGCCGTTCTTATCCTTCTGACCGATCGCGAGCTTGCTCCAGTTGGCCTTGATGGCGAGCACCTTCGTCCAGTTTTGACCCGCATCAGTAGACTGCCAAATCTCGCCTTGATAGTCCTGTCTGCTGGACGGTGGGTAGGCGTTTCCGTTCGAACCCAACGCGACGGCTGCGCCGCCCGTGCACAAGGTTATCTTGTTCGGATCGTCCGGGTCCACCACGATCGAATTGATGGGCTGATTGTTAAATACTCGCGGCGCATCCCAAGTGGTCCCCCCATCCGGACTCCTCATCAAGCCAATGCTATAGAGCCGGTAGATGCCGCGGACGTCACCGGTTCCGACGAGCACGATATCCGTCGCGCTCGTTGGATTGAGCACGTGTGTGTTGGTAACGGCGACGCAGCCAGCCTGAAGGCTCTTCCATTGCGCGCTCGAATCGGAAATCTGGCTCCAGTTGGCTCCGCCGTCTGTGGTCCGCCATACTCCGCCACCCGCAGAGCTACCATAGGCGATGTTGGCCCGAAGCGAATTGCGCCTCGGGTTCGGAACAAACGCAATGCCGCTGATGCGGCCACTCGAAGCCCGCAGCCCGAAGTACTGGCGGAACGGCGTGTCGAGATTGCGCGGACCGAGGAATTCCCAGTTACCGGTCGGACTGACGTCGCCATTCGGAGAACTGTGATTGGGAATTTTCGCCGGCGGAAGCGAGTCCCGCACTTCATTGGCCAACGCATACTGTCCCCAATCGAAGTTGGCGTACGGATATGCGCGAGGCTGATAGAAGTGCAGATAGGCCTCGATAAAGTCCGGACGCTCTCCACGTTTTTCGGCTTCCTCGACGAGCGATCGAACATCGAGTGTCCAAGGGCTGGCCTTTTTTGTTTGCTCGATTTGTGTCGATGTGGGATGCAATTTCTGAAGAACCGCCGCCTGCTTCATTAGCCGGAGCACGTTGCCTGGGACCGACCACCCGGCGAACGCGCTCGAACAAAGTCCGAGCAGTAAACCCGTAGTGATTGCAGCGCCAGTCTTGAGAGCCTTCCGGTCCGATCGACGGGGTCTGCGAATTCGTATGACACCCAACAAGAGGCAGCCAAGAAGCCAGGCAGCCAAAGTGCCGGGTTCAGGTACGGTCGTGGTGTAGGAGAGAGCAGAGAACGTATGGCCGATGTCGTCTGTGAAATTCGAGCCTGGCAGGACGTATCCGTTCGAGAATCCGATGGTCTGGAAATTCATGCTCGTGGAGTTGACCGCCAGACGCGCGCCCTGAATGTCCCCACTGAAAGCGTCGTACATATTGTCCGTGGCCCCTGGCCCCGTCTTTCCCTGCCAGGCATTGCCTGCGGCGCCACCTACTAACGCGCTCGAATCGATGCCGTTGATGTCAAATCGGTCCGTGAAAATGCCTTGGCCGTCCAACGCATTGACGAAGAAATTGGCCGCGCCTCCGGTGTAGGGGTCGAGGAAATTCAACGTGGGTTTGCAGTCACTCGTCGAAGTCGACGTGTACCCGTTGTAGACGTTGATCGCTTTGAGCGGCGCCCCTGCCATCGTCCAAACCGCGAGAATCGTCGCCCCCTCACCGATGCCTCCGGTCCCAGGGTCATCGACTGCGCTGCCGATTCTGTAGGTATTGTTGCCGGTAATAAGATTGGTGATGTCTGCGGTGTATCCCACGCCATAGTTGAAGCCCCAGTTGAGGTCCACGGTGCCGGTGTCCGTAAATGCAGCGGTTACCTGGTTCCCGTTGACGGTGATCGTGTTCTCCGTCGATTCCCCTGGAAAGTTGGTCATGTAAGACCAGTTGATCCAGGCGCGCTGAACGGTCGCCCCGTTCGGGATGCCGGCAATCGTGATATCGAAAGGATCACCTTGTGGGGTGGGTGCTCCGAACTGCCGAGAACTGTTGCTTCCGACCACGAAGTCCCCATTCGTTCGGAATTGCGATAACGTCACCAATCCAGCTTCCGTAGCATGCGCTGCCAGGCCGAGCCCTGCCAACAGTGCGATCGAAAACCCAAACGACAAGCCATTGCGATTGAGCCGCATCAACCCAAGCCTCCTCTCCAAACCGAAATACCTCGAGCGCTACGCGCCCAACCTATGATAAATGCCGGCCCGCTCATTGACGCCAGTAAATTTACGGGGTTTCCCTTGGAAGGCGCTCGAATCTGTCCCCATTGCCGGAGTTCGCCGCCGGGTAGCATCAGGTTCGATGGAAGCGGCTCAAGAGATCGATGTTCTGATCCGAGCGAAGTACCCGATCCTCTACGTCGTTTCGTGGGAAGAGCGGCGGGTCGAGGAGGCTCTCAGCGAGATCTGCAAGAACCTGAAGCGGCAGCTCTTCACTTGGTCGGTGACCCAGGGAATGAAGCCTCCGGTTAACCGCGCTGGCGGCCCCATAAAGCCTGGGGGCCTATCGCCGGAACTCGAAGCGCTGGCCCAAGCGCACGAAGCGCCGGAATACACGGTTTTTCTCCTCAAGGACTTCCATCCGTTTTTGAAGGACTCCAGAGTGATTCGACTGCTTCGAGACCTCGCCGCAAAGCTCCGAGGGAAAGCACAAACGATGATCTTGCTCGGGCCGGTCCTTAACTTGCCGGTCGAGCTCGAGAAGGACGTCAACGTCATCGAATTTCCGCTCCCCAACAAGGTTGACATCGCCAAACAGCTTGATGAGGTCTTGGCGGCGGTCAAAGACAACCCGCAAGTGAACACGACGATGACCCCCGAGTATCGCGAAGTTCTCATCA
>JAYROD010000076.1:0-2197 GCA_041911835.1 Fimbriimonadaceae bacterium
ACACGCACTTCATCCCGGACAATCATACAAATGGTGATCTTTGCCTGTGCGGCCTTGCGCCGGAGATCGATCTTCAGCGTTTCCGGTTTTCGACTCGGCTCGAACTTGACCTGGTCGGCCGTGAGCCCCGAGAGTGCACTTGCGTAGCCCGATTCGAGATCGTCTATCCATTTCTTCTCGTATCGAATTCTGTTTGCCTCGAAGAGCTCACCTGGGTTCTCCAAATTCCGGATCGAGCTCGATCCTTCATGATGGACGAAGCTCCGACCACTGATCACGAGCCGGTACCCGGACCGCCGCAGTCGGTAACAAAGATCGTTATCCTCGAAGAGTCCAAGGCCAAACCGCTCATCAAATCCTCCGACTTCGTCAAGGATTGACTTCCGAGCTGCTAGGCAGTACCCACTCAGCATGTCGGTCTCAATGTCGCTCACGGGTCTATTCGCGAAATCGTCCGCAAAGAGCTCTATGGTCTCGGGTGATGTGTATGTGACGGCGGTCTGCTGAAAGTGTCCGGCGCTGTTGCTAAACGGTCCCGCAGCAGCTATTGAATTGGAGGCGGTCAACGATTCGACCAATCGAATCAATCCAGATCGCAGCACCCGCGTATCGCTATTCAAGAACATAACGATCTCGCCAGATGCAGCCGCAAGTCCCTGATTACATGCGGCGGCGAAACCCAGATTCGATGCATTTTCTATCGCACTAACCCATGGATTCTGCTCCAGCACCGAGAGCGTTCGGTCGGGAGAGGCGTTGTCCACAACGATGACTTCGTGCCAAAGGTCGGAGAGAGCAGAAAGACTTTCGAGACACTTCTCGAGTAGGGTCGATTGGCCAAACGCCGGGATCACGACCGAAATTGTTGGCCAATTTGCGGGCACGCTCAACACGTCTTCCGCTCTCGCTCCTGCTGGCGAAGCGTCAGTCAGCTCCTGCATCGCAGGGCTTATGATGCTGGGCAACGGAATGCGCTCCGCGAAGCCGTACGCGCTCGGATGGGTTGGGTGAAGATTCCGCATCGTGCGGTTTCCATCCCACTTACTCCAGACGTGTTCGAACCAGTCTGGATTGACCTCATTGGTGTGACCCCAGGTGGCGATCTTTCGAGCGATGCGCTCATTGGGGCCGCAATACGACAAATGGTGGATCATCCCATATTCAGGGCCTAAGAATAGCGATCTGCCGCCGCCAAAGTCCCGCAACCGGAGTTGGAACGCATTCTCAAGGTCGATGAGGATCAACGGAGTGAATGGCTCCCTGGGTCGAATCACGTATTCGGGGGACTTCCAGTACGTATCCCAAGTCACATAGACCCGATCTGCGAGCCGGCCTTCGGCGATGGTCTTCAATTCACGCAGAAGCTTAGGTTCGATGATCTCATCGCCATCGGGAATAAGAGCATGCGAATAGCCTCGTCTCTTGAGGGATCGGATTGCTGCTTGGCGCTGTTCGCATTCGCTCGACCAATTTCCCAATTCGACAGTGGCGCCTGAGGCGGTCGCGATCTTTTGCGTGGCTTCCCAATCCCCAGCGTTACCGTTCCACGGTGTACGGCTTATGAAAGCGAAGATGTCGCCGAATTCTTTGAACGACTCGATCGATGACCGGTGATAGGTGACATCGTCATGCAAGAAGTACAGCACTGCCAGCCTCGAGTCCTCTCTTTCTGAAGTTGGATGGGCATCGGGTTGGAATTCGAACAAGCCGAAGCCCGAATGGTGGAGCATCAGCCCGGTATCGATCTTCTCGTACGGGAGATCCCGCCACCATTGCTCCATCTCGGCGTTGAGGTGAATGTCGTCCACTGCGACGATCGCGCCGGGCTTCAGGAGCGGAGAATACGCGACGAGTTCACGCGACAATTGCTCACCCGTATGCTCGGTGTCAAGGAAAAGAAAATCGATCAGTCGATCCGCCTTTGATGACTTGGCCCGACGATCACCTCCAAACGCAGATTTGATTCTACTGATCGTCTTGGGATCCAA
This sequence comes from Fimbriimonadaceae bacterium, assembly GCA_041911835.1. Classification (GTDB taxonomy): domain Bacteria; phylum Armatimonadota; class Fimbriimonadia; order Fimbriimonadales; family Fimbriimonadaceae; genus JAYROD01. Next base: position 1,989 of record JAYROD010000076.1, read on the forward strand.
ATCATCGCCGCAAATGAACTGCATCCGGTCGTCTTCGACCTCTGCCAAGAGCCTCGGATTTGGGTTGAGATCGACGGTAATGAATTGGGCTCGTTCTTCCAAGCCTCGGCGAATGAACAGTGTAGAGACACCATCCTTCGTTCCAAGTTCGAGGACGCACTTTGGGCTAGTGGCGCTGACCAGAGCCTCCAGATAAGCGTAGTATCTGA